>JALYPS010000471.1 GCA_030856285.1 Pseudomonadota bacterium | reverse complement strand
TCGGCCTCGATCGGCCTGGCCTACGGGGCCCACTCCAATCTGTGCGTCAACCAGATCCGCCGCTGGGGCACCGAAGACCAGAAGCAGAAATACCTGCCCAGGCTGATCTCGGGCGAACACGTCGGCTCGCTGGCCATGTCCGAGGTCGGGTCGGGCTCCGACGTCATGTCGATGCGCACCCAGGCCGTGAAAAAGGGCGACCGCTACGTCCTGAACGGCACCAAATTCTGGATCACCAACGCCCCGCACGCCGAGACTCTTGTGGTCTATGCCCGCACCGGCGAGGGCAATGGCGGCGTCACCGCCTTCCTGATCGAGAAGGGGATGAAGGGGTTCAGCGTTTCGAAGAAGCTCGACAAGATGGGCATGCGCGGTTCGGACACCGCCGAACTGGTGTTCGAGGACTGCGAGGTCCCCGAAGAAAACATCATGGGTCCGCTGGGCGGCGGCGCCGGCGTGCTGATGAGCGGCCTCGACTATGAGCGCGCCGTTCTCTCGGCCGGTCCGCTGGGCATCATGCAGGCGGCGCTGGACGTGGTCCTCCCCTACGTCCGCGAGCGCAAACAGTTCGGCAAGGCTATCGGCAGCTTCCAGCTGATGCAGGCCAAGGTCGCCGACATGTACGTCGCCCTGAACAGCGCCCGCGCCTATGTCTACGCCGTCGCGAAGGCCTGCGATCAGGGCAAGACCACCCGCTATGACGCCGCCGGGGCGATCCTGCTGGCGTCGGAGAATGCCGTGAAGGTCAGCCTTGAAGCCGTGCAGGCGCTGGGCGGGGCCGGCTACACGAAAGAGTGGCCGGTCGAACGGCTGGTCCGCGACGCCAAGCTGTACGACATCGGCGCCGGGACCAACGAGATTCGGCGCTTCCTGATCGGGCGGGAGTTGCTGGGCAGCTGATCCTGCCGCGGCTCGCCTGTTCCTACCGAGGCGCCCAGGCATCCGATCGGGATCGGCGGCGAATATCGGACTCAGTGATCTGCAAGGCCTCCATGTCCGCGGCGCTCATGTCCGCCGTGCCGCCCCTGCCCTCGACCTCCCTTTGGAAGGTCCCAACATCGCTGGACGGTTTCAGGGCCCTGAGCCGGATCGACCGACCCTCGGCCAAGGCCTGACGCAGGGCAGGATCGCTCGATTCCGCGACCAGTTGCTGGGCCACGGGAGGCGCATCCTCAAGGGCGATGGACGGCTCGCGCGTGAACCACAGGGCTCCGGCCGTGGCCGCCAAGGCCCCCGCGCCGGCGAGGATGAGCAGATCGATCTTGGTCATGCCCCTGACTAGCCGGACGATGATGAAGCGACGTTTGACGACTGTGGCTAACGCCCTGTCACAATGCGGAACCGGTCGCCTTTTCGCCGGTTGCCCCAGATCGGAAAGGAACGATTTCTATGCCAGCCAGATCCGCCGCCCGGCGAACGGGCTCCGGACCCGTGAAGTCCTGACGCGTCCCCTGACGAGAGCCCGTTTGCCCCTGCGGACGCCTGCCGCCAGGGTCGACGCGTGAGCCTGACCGAAACCTCGACCGGCCGGCACCGGGCGTTCTCGGACGTGCTGGATATCCTCGCCACGCGCCCCTCCGAAAAGCTGTCGCTCGGCGAGGTCGTCGACGCGTTCGGAGACCGCGCCTTCGGGCCGGTGATGTTCTTCTTCGCCCTGATCAACCTCCTGCCCTGGCCGCCCGGGGGGACTACCCTGACCGGCGCGCCGCTGCTCCTGCTGTCCGTGGAACTGGCGTGGGGCCGCGACAGGCTGTGGGTGCCCGGATGGGCGGAACGGGTGTCGATCAACCGAGAGACCTTCCGCCGGCTGATCCGGCGGTTCATGCGTCCACTGCGCTGGACCGAACATGTCTCGCGTCCCAGGCTGGCCTTCCTGACCGGCGGATTCGGCCAGGGCCTGATCGGCCTGGCCTGCCTGTTCCTGTCCGCGGTGCTGGTGTTGCCCATCTTCGGCGGCAATCTGATCCCGGCCGTGGCCATCGCCTTCTTCTCGCTGGGCGTGATGCAGCGTGACGGCCTCGCCGTCCTGCTCGGATGGCTCACCACCGCGATCGCCATCTCCATCCTGTTTCTCGCGTGGAAGCTGATCGTCGCCGGGTTCCAGCACGGGATCGATGCGGTCCAGCGCCTGATCTGAGCCGTCTTCAAGGATTGACGTTTGTTAAGTGGCGCGCGCCCCCGGTCGCGCCTAGATCGGATCATCACCTCCGGACGCCGCCGATGCCCGACTACGACTATCAGAGCGACACCCGGCCCTTCTCGCAGGTGTTGCAGGATATCGGCCTCAAGGACGATCCCAAACTGTATCTGGGAGAGCTGGTGAACGCCTTTGGAGAGCGCGCCTTCGGCGCCCTGATGCTGTTCTTCGGCCTGATGAACATCGCCATCGGCATCATCCCCGGAACGACGACAATCCTGGGCGCCCCGCTGCTGCTGATGGGCTTGCAACTGGTCATACGCCAGGACCAGCTGTGGCTGCCGCGCTGGGCCCTGCGCCGGTCGATCGAGCGCGAGACCTACCGTCAGGGCGTGGAAAAGGTGCTCCCCCGGCTACGCCAGGTCGAGCGGCTGTCGAAGCCCCGCCTCTCGATCATGACCAGCGACCTGTCCGAGATGCTGATCGGCATAGCCACGGTGCTGCTGGCCGCCATCCTGGTCCTGCCCATCTGGGGCGGAAACCTGGTGCCGGCCCTGATCATCTCGACCTTCGGTTTCGGCCTGATGCAGCGGGACGGTCTGGTCGTGATGGTGGGCTGGGCCGGGGTGGCCGGCGTCTGCCTGTTCATCTGGCTGGCCTGGGAACTGGTCACCCGGGCGTTCGGCCCGGTGATCCAGTGGGCCATGGGCCTGTTCTGAACGACGAAACGCCGGAGAGGTTTCCCCCTCCGACGCCCGTTAGACCCTGAAACGCCTAGTTGCGGAACAACGACAGAACCAGTTGTGGAGTCTGATTGGCGATCCCCAGCGCCTGAACCCCGAGCTGCTGCTTTGTCTGCAGTGCCTGAAGCTTTGCGCTTTCCTTCGCCAGATCGGCATCGACCAGATTGCCTACTCCAGCCTCCAGCGTATCCGCCAGCTTGCCGACGAACGACAAGTGGGTCGAAAGCGCCTTCGACTTGGTGCCCAGCCGCGCGAGCGAAGCCGAGACCCGGTCGATGGAGGTGTTCACGGCCGTCAGCGAAGCCGTCGCCTTGGTCAACGTGTCGATCGATTGAGTCGCGGTGATCGTCACGTTTGCGCCGCCCAGAGCCAGAACTTCAGCGCCGACCGTAAGGGACGACGTGCCTTGAGCATTGGCCAGGGCCTGGAACCCCGTCGCGCCGGTTTTCAGCAGGTTGACCCCGTTGAAGTCGGCGTTGGCGGTGACCGTGGCGATCTGGTTGCGCAAGGATTTGAAATCTTCGTTCAGTGCGGCGCGCGCCGAGGTCGTCAGCGACGAATCGGTGGCCGAAAGTGCCTTCTCCTTCAATTGGATCAAGAGGTCAGAAACCGTCTCGCCCGCCGCCAGAGCCACATCCACCGCGGCGACGCCACGGTTGAGTGACTGATTTACCGCGTTCAAAGCCCCGATATCGGCCCGTTGTCCCTGGGCGATAGCCCAGATGGCGCCGTTATCCTTGGCGGTCGCGACAGACTTGCCGGTGTTGATCCGGTTCTGCGTGATCGCCAGTTGAGCGTTGGTCGCGTTCAGGTTCTGGAGTGCGACTTGCGCACCCGTGTTTGTATTGACCGACAGGGTCATCGGCTGTCCTTCCATTCTGGTCGGTTGGGGAACGGCCTTCTGGCCGTAGAACCGGTTCTGGTTCGCGCACGCCCACGCAAAGACCAGGCCGAGCCGTTACCGGTTCGATGTCCTGTATTTTCAACGATTTATGAAGGGTCCGCCGGGTTGCCCGGCAGCTATGACCGGCCCTCGGCGCGGCTTTTGCCTGGTCAGGCCGCCTGTGTGGCGCCCGGACCCGCGCCGCCGGCCAGGCCCTGCATCACCATCTTGTTGATGTCGATCAGCGCTTCGAAATCATCTTCGCCGCGCATGATCGTCGAGGAATGGCGGCTCACGAACAGGCTGATCGAGATGATCTGGGCCCGGAGGCTCCGGTCCATCCCGTTGTCCGGATTGGCGCAGTCGGTGGCGAGAACCGACCACAGCCGGCGGTTCCAGTCGAGGGCGTCGATCCGGGTTGCGACGTCGGCGGCATCCACGGTCGAGGCGTGCATCAGCGCGCGGGTGACCTGGCCGAACAGCCGGTACTCCATCTCACGCGGATTCTCAGCCCGCGTCGCCGCGGTCTTGTACGCCTGAAGCGACATTGACCAGACCTTCCTCGTAATCGACCAACTTACGCGCGGCCATCAACGCCTTGTAGTACTCGCGCGCCATCACATGCCGGGACGCCGCCACGCAGTCCGCCAGCACCTGCGGATTGCGGGTGGCCCCCATGAACTCGGTCAGGCGCAGGGCGAACTCGTCATAGAGCTTCCCCGCCGAGGCCTCGTCCAGGTACATCATCATCACCGGGAAATAGATGCGTTTGGCCGGGCTGTTGACGTCCTCGGGCTGCAGGATGTCCTTCTCACGCAGCACGGACGCCTTGTTCTGCAGGACCAGCACGCCACGACGGTCGCCGTTCTGGACGACCGCGCCGTTGAGGACGAATTTCTCGCCGGGCTTCAGTGACAGCTTGAGCGGCATTTGCGGGAGCGTCTCCTGACTGGCGCACGGCGATGTTAGGAAGCCGGGAACCAACGCAGGTTAAACAAGCGTGGTTAACCATGTCTTGTGAACCGGGTGGCGATCATCGGGCGTCACTCCAGGAACGCTGAATGTCCATAGAACTGGCCCCCGAACAGGTTCACGCCTTTGCGCCCGCATCGCAGGGGATAGCCGGCGATTCCGCCTCGCCCGACGCCATCCGCAAACTGTCGCGCCAGCTGGCCCATCCGAAGCTGAACGTAAAGGCGCAACGCAAGGGGCTCGAAAAGCTGAAGGCCGCCGTGACGGCCATCCGCGGCGGTGATTTCGCGCTCGGCGCCAAACGGGCGGTGGACGCGCTGAAGATGGACGAGACCAACGGCGTGGCCTGGCATGTGCTGGCCATCTGCCGCGAGAAGTCCGGCGACCTGGGCCAGGCGCTGATGGCCTATGAGGCGGCGCTCAAGCTGCTGCCCAACGAGACCGACGTGGCCCACGACCTGGGCCGGCTGGCGCAGCAGATGGGCTATCTCGAGATCGCCGAGAAGCTGCTGCTCAAATATCTGGCGACCGACCCGGGGCATGTCGAGGCGACCAACAATCTGGCGTGCGTCCAACGCGACCAGAAGCGCTATGGCGATGCGGTCGAGACGCTGCGGAACCTCCTCGGCGTCGAGCCTGAATCAGCCGTTCTGTGGAACACCCTGGGCACGGTGCTGAGCGACCAGGGGGAGATGACGACGGCCCTGACCTTCTTTGAGGAGGCGCTCCGGCACGACCCGGCCTTCGCCAAGGCCCGCTACAACCGCGCCAACGCCCGCCAGCCGCTGGGCGACGCCCTTGGAGCCCTTGAGGATCTGGACGCCGCCCTGCCCGGCGCGGAAAGCCCCTATGAGCGGGCCATGATGACCATGGCGCGGGCCATGCAGCTGATGGCCCTTGGCCGCATTCCCGAGGGCTTCGAAGTCTATGACGTTCGGCTGGACCCGCACCTGCCCGAGTCGATGCGGATGGCCGTCGACGCGCCACGCTGGGACCCGAAGTCCGACGACATCCGCGGCAAGCGGCTGCTGATCGTGGGGGAGCAGGGCATCGCCGACGAGATGGTGTTCGGAACCTGCATCGGCGACGCCATCGAGGCGGTTGGACCAGACGGCAAGGTCTTCGTCGCGGTCGAGCCCCGGCTGATCGGCCTGTTCCAGCGCGCCTTTCCGGAGGCCGTTGTGGGCGGCCACAAGGCCGTCAAGCTGGAGGGCCGGATCACCCGCTATGTTCCCTTCGTCGAGGAACTGGTCGAGGCCGACCGCGTCGATGTCTGGATCCCGATGGCGTCTATGCTGGCGGTTTTCCGGCCCTCGGTCGACAGCTTCCCGGAGCGCCGGGGCTATCTGCCGGCCGATCCCGACAAGGTGGCCCACTGGCGCGGCGAGCTCGAGAAGCTGGGGCCCGGCCTGAAGGTTGGCCTGCACTGGAAGAGCCTGGTGCTGACCGGGTCGCGGGCGCGCTACTTCTCCAGCTTCGACCGTTGGCGGCCGGTGCTGGAGACGCCCGGCGCTGTGATGGTCAACCTGCAATGCGGCGACGTGGAGGAGGATCTGGCCGCCGCGGCCGCCGCCGGAGTTTCGATCTGGACCCCCCCGATCAATCTGAAGGACGATCTGGAAGACGTTGCCGCCCTGTCCGTCGCACTGGACGTGGTGATCGGACCGGGCATCGCCGGCACCAATCTGGCGGCGGCGGTCGGCGCGACGGCATGGATGATCACGGCCCCCGACGACTGGCATTTTCTGGCCACGGACAAATATCCCTTCTATCCGCACCTGCGCTACTTCCGGCGCGACGGATTCGATGCCTGGGAAGGCGCGATCGAGCGTGTGCGCGTGGCGCTGGATCAAGCTGTAAAGGCGGGGAACGCCGGATAGCGGAGGGGCGTTGATCTCCTGAAAAGGGAGGCGTTCCATGCCCGAGATCGACGGCTATTCGGACGACCAGGCGCAGTCGGAAGTCTATGACGAGACCCACATCGACGATGAGGGCGACGGCGACATCCTGCTGGACGAAGCCGATCTCGTGCTGGACGTCACCCAGATGGCCGGGGACGCAGACGAAGAGCCGTTCGACGAGGACGCCGAGGACGATCTGGACGAGATTCAGGGTGCCTCCGGCATCGAGGCCGAGGCCGACGCCCTGCTGGGCCTCGACGGCGAGCGCCTGACCGAGATCGACGGCGAGAGCGCCGGGGGACGCGGTGCGGACGAGGTCGAGCTGGTCTACACCGGCCTGATGCGCAACGTCCGCGGCGCCCAGGCCAGCGCGGCACACTGGGAAGCCAAAACCCTCTCCGACGACGACATCGCCGGCCTGGGCTACGGCCCCGACGGCAACGAAGACCATCCCGCGAAATAAGGAGGGCGGCCATGACCACTCAAACGCACAAACCCGATCACCAGCAGTCCCCCGCCGACGACATCCCCCATGCGCGCAAGGCCGAGCGGAAGCAGGGCAAGCCGGACCAACTCTGCGAAGAAGAACGCGACGCGGAGGACCGCCAGGAGGCCTTGCTGGACGAGGGGCTGGAAGAAACCTTCCCCGCCAGCGACCCGGTGTCGGCCAAGCGGATCACCTGATCCGCGTCAGGCTTTCACCCGCCAGGTCGCGCCCGTCGGCCCGTCCATGACCACCACGTTCAGCGCGTTCAGCCGGTCGCGGATGCGGTCCGCCTCGGGCCAGTCCTTGCCGGCGCGGGCCGCGGCGCGCTGTTCCAACAGGCCCTCGACCTCGACGCGGAGATCATCGGAGACCTCCCCCTCCAGCCAGTCCGCCGGATCAGCCTGAAGCACGCCCAGAATCGCCCCGGCCGCGACCAGCTCGCCCTTGGCGCGGGCCACGACGCCGTGGTCGCCGGCCGTCATGGCGCGCTCAATCTCGCTGGACAGGGCGAACAGGGTCGCCATCGCGCCGGGCGTGTTGATGTCGTCCTCGATGGCCTTGAGGAAGTCCTCGGGCGGCTCGTCGCCGTTGACCTCGACGGCAGCGGCGCGATGCAGCGCGCCGTACAGGCGGTCCAGCGCCTTGCGGCTCTGGTCCAGAAGCGCCTGATTCCAGTCGAGCGGCTGGCGATAGTGGGCGCTCAGCAGGGCCCAGCGCACAACCTCGCCCGGAATCGCCTGCACCAGATCGTGCAGCAGCAGGACATTGCCGATCGACTTGGACATCTTCTCCGCGTCGACGGTCAGGAAGCCGTTGTGCATCCAGTAGCGGCTGTATTCCGCATGGGCGTTCGGCTCATGCGCATGGCCGTGGGCGCAGACGCCCTGGGCGATCTCGTTCTCGTGGTGCGGAAACACCAGATCGATGCCGCCGCCGTGGATGTCGATCGGCAGGCCCAGCGTCTCCTCGATCATGGCCGAGCATTCGATATGCCAGCCCGGCCGCCCCGCGCCCCAGGGCGACGGCCACGACGGCTCATCGGCCTTCGACGGCTTCCACAGTACGAAGTCGTGCGGGTTCTTCTTGTAGGGCGCGACCTCGACCCGGGCCCCGGCGATCATGTCGTCCAGATTCCGCCCCGACAGCCGGCCATAGGTCTCGTAGGACGAGACGTCGAACAGCACATGGCCTTCAGCTGCGTAGGCGCAGCCGTGATCCATGATCGCGCCGATCTGGGCGACGATGGCGTCCATATGGTCGGTGACATGGGGCGCCAGGTCCGGCGGCGAGACGCCCAGCCGGCTCATGTCTTCGAGATAGGCGGCCTCGTAGCGCGCTGTGACCTCGCCGATCGCCGTGTTCTCACTGGCGGCCTTCGCATTGATCTTGTCGTCCACGTCGGTGACGTTGCGGGCGTAGAGGACCTTGTCGGAGCCGTATGTCCGGCGCAGCAGACGGACCAGCACGTCGAACACCACCGGCGGCCGCGCATTGCCGATATGGGCATAGTCCCAGACCGTCGGGCCGCAGACATAGAGGGTCACCCGCTCGGGGTTGCGAGGCGTGAAAACGCGCTTTTCACGGTGCAGGGTGTCGTGGAGAACCAGCGGCATAGGGAAGCGGCGTCTTTCAGTTTTCTTGCGGGACGGACCCGCCGTCCCATATAGCGGTCCTGCTGCACAAGCGAACAGCGTCGAGATCGAGAATGAGCGTCATCCCCGTCAAGCCGGTTCTGGTCGGCGACAACGACCCGTCCAAACGCCCCAGCCGCGAGGAGGCCCTGAAGGCTGTCCGCACGCTACTGGCGTGGGCCGGCGACGATCCGGACCGCGAGGGCCTGCGCGACACGCCCCGGCGCGTGGTCGACGCCTATGGCGAATGGTTCGACGGCTATGACGCCGATCCGGCCGTGGAACTGGCGCGCACCTTCGAGGATGTGCAGGGCTATGACGACATGGTCCTGCTGCGCGACATCGAAGTGGAGAGCCACTGCGAGCACCACATGGCCCCGTTCCTCGGCAAGGCCTATGTCGCCTATATTCCGCAGGAGAAGGTCGTCGGCATCTCCAAGCTGGCGCGGGTGGTCGAGATCTTCGCCCGCCGCCTCCAGACGCAGGAAACCTTGACGCAGCTGATCGCCGAAGCCATCGAGTCAAACCTTCAGCCAGCCGGCGTCGCCATCATGATCGACGCCGAACACCAGTGCATGACCACCCGCGGGGTGCATCACCGCCACGTTTCGACCATCACGACCCGCTTCACTGGCGTCTTCAAGACCGACGCCTCGCTGAAGGATCGCTTCCTGAGGCTTGCGAAGGGCTGATAAGGCTCGCCTGAAAGGCGTATTTGGGACAATCGCGGGGCAATGGAACCCCAACCCGCCTGAACCCGCTTTACAAGCCGGGTCCGGGACGCCAAGAGACGAACCGAACGTCAAAGCTTGCGCTCGCCGCGATCGCGTCGGGCCCGATGGAGAGAGTGACACATGGGCTCCAAACTTTCAGGCCCCGGCGGCCAGGGCGGCAAGACCATCGAGCAGAACGCGGACATCAACGTCACGCCGTTCGTCGACATTATGCTGGTTCTGCTGATCATCTTCATGGTCGCCGCGCCGCTGGCCACCGTTTCGATCCGCCTCGACCTGCCGCCGGCGACGCCGCCGCCCCCGGGTGAGATCAAGGAGCCGGTGTACATCACCATCCAGGACACGGGTTCGATCTTCCTGTCGGACCGCCAGACCACGATCGAGACCCTGGCCGTCGACGTCTGCGCCGCCCTGGCTGTCCCAACCAACTGCCGCGAGGAGCGCGTCTTCGTCCGCGCCCAGCCGGAAGTGAAGTACGACCAGTTCATGGAAGTCATGAACGAGCTGCAGGAGAACGGCTTCTTCAAAGTCGGCCTGCTCAACGAAGACATCCAATAGGCGCCACGCCGCGCTGAACGATCAGAGGCCGCGTCCCCGGGGACGCGGCCTCTATTCTTTTGGGCCGCGGTCGCCCGGCTACTGCACCGACTGCCGTGCCGGAGCCGGCGTGGCGGCGGCCGGAGCCGTATAGGCCCGCTCGCCGGGCTCAGCCTGCGCCGCCGGCGCCGGGGCAGGCGGGCGGGCGGTGGGACGGG
>JALYPS010000453.1 GCA_030856285.1 Pseudomonadota bacterium | reverse complement strand
CCTCCCGGCGTCGGCCGGGCGAGGCCGGCGAAAGCGGACCCGGCATGCGGGGTTCGCCCGCCGGCGCCAGCGCGGTGAACACCGTTGGCGGCGCCTTCGGGCCTCGCGGGGCCTGTTTCGACTGCCACACCATCTTCCGCACGCCGACCATCCGGTTCACGCCGGTTCGGCTGCCCGGTGACTTCCTCAGCCGGGGCGCCTTCGATCACAGCGTCCGCGAGCACCGCATCGACCGCCTCGGCCAGCCATCCTGCGCCCAGTGCCATGCCGCCGCCACCTCGGGTTCAGCGACCGATCTGCTGCTGCCGTCTGTCAGTGAGTGCGTGGAATGCCACGGTCAGACGACGGCCCGTTCGCCGACGCCGGCTCCGGCTGACTGCGAGACCTGCCACAGCTTCCACGAGCCTTCGCATCCGGCGGCGCGGCCGCCGCGGCCGAACTTCAGCGCCCGACCCAGGCCCGTGGCGACGGTTCAGACCACGCCGTAGGCCAGCATCGCCTCGGCGACCTTCTTGAAGCCCGCGATATTGGCGCCGCGCACATAGTCGATGCGCGGGGTCCCGGCCACGCCGCCGTATTCGACGCAGCGCTGGTGGATGCCATGCATGATGTCGACCAGATGCTGTTGCAGCTCAGCTTCCTTCCAGGCGATCCGCCCGGAGTTCTGGCTCATCTCCAGACCCGAGACGGCCACGCCGCCCGCATTGGCGGCCTTGCCCGGGGCGTACAGGATGCCGGCGGCCTTGAAGACGTGCACGCCCTCCAGATCGGTCGGCATATTGGCCCCCTCGGAAACCGCCATACAGCCGTTGGCCACCAGGGTCCGGGCGTCCGCGCCGTTCAGCTCATTCTGGGTCGCGCAGGGCAGAACGACGTCGCAAGGCACCGCCCACGGCCGCTGGCCCTCGTGATAGGTGGCGCCCCGGAACTCGGTCGCGTAGTCCGCAATCCGGCCGCGCCGTTTGGTCTTGTGCGCCTTGACCCAGTCGATCTTCGTCTGGTCGATGCCGTCCGGATCGTGGATGAAGCCCTGGGAATCCGACAGGGTCAGAACCTTGCCGCCCAGCTGCACGATCTTCTCGGCGGCATGGGTCGCGACATTGCCTGAGCCCGAAATCACGGCGGTCTTGCCGGCCACCTCCTGGCCGATGTGGCCCAGCATTTCCTTGAGGAAATAAACGGCGCCGTAGCCGGTGGCCTCGGTGCGGATCAGGCTGCCGCCGTAGGACAGACCCTTGCCGGTCAGCACGCCGGTGAACTGGTTGGTGATCCGCTTGTACTGGCCGAACATATAGCCGATCTCGCGCCCGCCGACGCCGATGTCGCCGGCCGGAACGTCGATGTCGGCGCCGACGTGGCGATAGAGCTCGGTCATGAACGACTGACAAAACCGCATCACCTCGTGATCCGACTTTCCCTTGGGATTGAAGTTGGAGCCGCCCTTGCCGCCCCCCATCGGCAGGCCCGTCAGGCTGTTCTTGAAGGTCTGCTCGAACGCGAGAAATTTGAGCACGCTCTCGGTCACGCTGGGGTGGAAGCGGATGCCGCCCTTGTAGGGTCCGATGGCGTTGTTGTTCTGCACCCGCCAGCCGCGCTGGACGCGGATATTGCCCTTGTCGTCCTCCCAGCAGACCCGGAAGCTGATCACCCGGTCCGGCTCGGCGATGCGGCGCAGGATTTGGTAGTGGTGGTACTCTTCCTTGTCCTTGATGAAGTCGAAGATGTCCTCGGCGACTTCCTGAACAGCCTGGACGAACTCGTCCTGGCCGGGATTGCGTTTTTTGACGCCCTCGATGAACCGGGGCAGATCGACGTGATCCGAGACTGCCATGGTCGCCTCTTTCTATCTGGTCAGGGAACCGGGTTCGGGGGGCTCGAGGCGCAACCGCCGCTGTCCCCGGGGCTGGTGGGGCTCTGGCTCGGGCCTCTCGACCCGCAGCCCACGGTCGGCTCAATCGTCTCGGCCGCGGGGCCGCGATCGCCGAAGAAGGCCGCATCGCCGGCGTCGAGACCCGCAGACAAGATATCTCCCGGACCCGAATCCGCATTCGACGTAGGCGCCGCCCTGAGCAGGGCGCTCAGTCTGGCAGACGCCTCGTCCGACAGTTCGAACGGTCCGAACGTGCCGCCCGCCCAGGCGAACATCGCCAGTCCCGGGCGTTCAAGCGTGAAGGTCGAGCCCCCGCTGGTCACGTCGATCGCGCCGGGCGTGTCGAAGCCCGCGCCGCGCGGTCCGGGACCGCGCAGGACGACCAGGGTCGCATCATCGGGTGAGCCGCTGTAGGGCGGAAGACCCGGGTGACCTTCCAGCACGAACAGGGCGTCGGGACCGACGACCGCCTCCACCACGGTGCCGCGGACGCCGATGGAGGATACGGGCGTGCGAACGGCGCCTGACCGGGCGCCGCCGCGGCCGGACACGAAGCGGAACGCGCCGCGTGCGACCGAGGCCGAGGCCCCGCCCGCGCTGCGGTCGGTGTCGATAACGAAGCGGTCGATGGTCACCCGGGCATTCGAACCGACCGTGAAGATCGACTGGTCCCGAAGCAGGATTTGCAACTGGCTTTGCGCGCCACTGACGAAGAGATCGCCCGTGCGGACCTGCCCTCTCAGCACGGCGGCCCGGAGCGCGCTCTCTCCTGCCGGTTGGGTGCGGACGCTGTTGCGGATGGCGGCGTTGACGCCGACAGCCTCCTGCGCCTGGGCGACTGCGGCGGCCGACAGGGCGCAGGCCAGGGCGGCGACGGCGGCGAATGTGCGAACCGTGGTCATGTCCATCACTCCGAGTTGGCCGCGCCGAAGCGCCAGGTCAGGCGCAGTTCCGCGCCCCAGCTGTCATAGTCCGCCAGAGGGGCGAGGGAGTCGCGAGCGCCGTAGGTCAGCGCGCCCTCGATGCCCACGTCCTGCCGCCAGTCGCCGGTCGCCCCGGCTGTCGTGAAGGCGCTGAGCGGGGCGCCGACCGCCACGCGCGCCCAGCTGCGGACGTCCTCGCGCGCGGGCGCACCGAAGCCGATGAAGACCGGATCGGGCGCGTCATACTCAAGCCACTGCAGGCCCCCGGAAATCGCCAGATACTGTCCGCGACGGGTGGTGGTGTCGTAGCGCGCCTGAACGCTCGGCCCCGAGTATCCGAAGGGTTCGTAGTCAGCCTGCTTGTCCACCCAGCCGGCCGATACGCCCACGCTGCTGTGCGCGTTCAGGCGGTGGGTCAGGCCGAAGTTGATGTCATAGCGCCAGCCGTCCCGGTCGCCGCCGATGATCAGGGCCACGGCGTCAACGGCGGGCTCGTCGAAGGTCTGGCTCACCGCTTCGCCCCACACGGACAAGGTGGTTGCGTTGCTGGTCCGCCAGCGGGCCTGGGTTTTCACCCCGACCTCGTCCATGTACGGCTCGCTGATTAGATCAAGAACGCGCGCCACAGCGCTGACATTCCATGAATTAAGTCTGCCAAGATAAGACAGACCCGCTTCCACCTCCCCTCGCCGGACATCACCGTCAATGTCGTCAAAGGTCGACCGGTCATAGCCGCCGACGGAGGCGAACGCGGCATAGCCCGAGGCACCGAGGTCCTGCGCAACATTGAAGCGCGCGGTGAATACGGCAGCGGCGCCGTCTTCGGTTACGGGCGGCGCGAAGACGGAATCGAACTGGGTCGTCAACGCGCCCGCGGCGTCCTCTTCATAGGCCACGGCGGCGGAAAGGCTTCCGCTGAACCGGGTCGTCGAACGGCTGCGCTCTATCCGCGCGCGATACCGGGTGGCCTCGGCGCGCTGCAATGGGGTCAGCGTCACCGGCTCAAGCAGATCAAGCTGGTCGCGCGCGCCCTGAAGGTCGTCGAGCCGGTACAGGATGACGGCGTACATCAGCCGGGCGCCGTGGCGGTTGGGGTCCGCGATCAGCACGCGCTCCAGCGCGCCGGCCGCTCCGTTGAGATCACCCGCCTCCACCGCGCGGCGCGCAAACTCAAGATTGAGGCCCGGATCGTCCGGCGCAGCCAGCACGGCGTCAAAGTCCTGGGCCGCTGCAACCTCAACGGCCACCGCGGAAAGCCCGATAACGGCAGAAATCAACAAGCCGGCCCGAAAAATCGGGGCGGGACCGTACGCTGGACGCTTCATGTAAATCCCCCAACCGCTTGCAGATTGTCCGGGATAGTCTATCCCCGAACAGCGGAACGGTCAGGCTAACATCGTTCCGCGGGGAGCGCATGACCTAATCGACAAGTGCTTTTTCGAGTGAGGCGGACGCATGGGGGCGGAGCCTGAAACCGAGCGGCTGAAGGAAATCGGGTCGCGCCTGGCGCGCTCCAGCCTGTCGCTTACGCGATACATCGCAACGGCTGGTCCGGGCCTGACCATGGCCCTTCTCCTGCTGATCCTGCACATATTCCAGCCGCCGTTCGTCGGAAGAATCAGCAATCTGGTGTTCGACACCTACCAGCGCGCCTATCCGCGCCCCTATGAGGACGCCGGGGTCCGGGTCGTTGATATTGATGACGAAAGCATCCGTCGTCTCGGCCAATGGCCCTGGCCGCGGACGGACGCCGTCCGCCTGACCGACGCCCTCACCAACGCGGGCGCGGCGGCCATCGCCTTCGACATCGTCTTCTCCGAGCCGGACCGGACCTCGCCGGCCCGAGCCGTCGAGATACTGCGGCAGAATCCGGAGGCCCGCGGCGACTATGCCGAAATCGCCGCCATGACCGACCATGACGAACTGCTGGGTCAGTCCATGGGGCGCGGCCCCACCGTCACCGGCTACTTCCTGACGAACGAGGTCAACAACGCGCGCCCGGCGGAGCACGCCGGCGTCGCGGTTTCGGGGACCCCGCCGCTTGACGCCCTGAGGGAATACAAGGGCGCCATCGTCAGCCTTCCCGTGATCGGCGGTCGCGCATCCGGGGCCGGTTCTGTCAGCCTGGACGCCGGCCGGGACGACATCATCCGGGCCGTGCCGCTCATCGCAAACCTCGATGGCCAGATCGTTCCGTCCCTGTCGCTGGAAGCACTCCGGGTCGCCCAGGGCGCCGGCGCCATTCTGGTGCGCAGCAGCGACGGCAGCGGCGAGTGGGGCGGAGGCCCCGAGACAACCGTGCTCGCCGTCAAGACCGGAGACCTGCAGGTCCCGACCACCGACATCGGCCAACTGTGGATGCACTACACCGCCCCCCATCCTGATCGCGTGGTGCCGGCCTGGCGCATCCTTCAGGGGGATTTGTCGGAAGCGGAAATGCGACGTCTGTTCGAAGGGCAGATCGTCTTCATCGGCACGGGCGCGATAGGCCTTCGGGACATCCGCTCAACCCCCACCCAGGAAGGCGAATTGGGCGTCGTCATTCACGCCCAGGCCGCCGAACAGATGATCCTCGGCCGCTTCCTGACCCGGCCGGACTGGGCGTCAGGCGCCGAACGGGTGCTGTTGGTGGTGCTCTGCCTGTTGATCGCGCTCTCCGCCCCCGCATTGGGCGCCTTGCGCGGCGGGGTGCTGGCCATGCTTGCGCTCGGCGGCGTGCTGGCCGGGTCGTGGCTCGCCTTCAGGAACAGCGGCCTTCTGCTGGAACCCATCTTTCCGGCGCTGGGCGTGGTCTCCGTCTACATCGCCATCACCGCCGTCTCCTTCTACCGGGAGGAACGGGCGCGGAGTCACATCCACAACGCCTTCGACCGCTATCTGTCTCCCGAACTGGTCGACCGGATCGCCCGCGATCCCGGCCAGCTGGAGCTCGGCGGCGAGGTTCGCCAGATGACGGTCCTGTTCAGCGACGTACGGGGCTTCTCGCGCATCTCGGAACGCTTCGGGCCCCAGGAGCTGATCGGCTTTCTGATCAATCTGCTGACGCCGATGACGGACGTGCTTCTGGCCCGCAAGGCGACCATCGACAAATACATAGGCGACGCCGTCCTGGCCTTCTGGAACGCGCCGCTGGACGATCCTGACCACGAACAGAACGCCGCTTATGCGGCGCTGGAAATGCTCGAGACGCTCAAACGCCTGAACGCGGACAGCGCCCGTGATCCGGCCTGGCCGGGTCAGGTGGCGATCGGCATCGGCCTCAACACCGGACCGTGCTGCGTCGGCAACATGGGCTCGCGCCAGCGCCTCAGCTATTCATTGATCGGCGACACGGTGAACCTGGCCTCGCGGCTGGAGAGCCTGACCAAGGCCTATGCGGTGTCCATCCTGGTCGGCGAGGACCTCGCCGCCCGCCTGCCCGGCTTCGCCCTCATTGAGCTGGATATCATCCGCGTCGTCGGCCGCGACACGCCGGAGCGGATCTTCGCCCTGCTGGGTCCGCCGGAGATGTCGTCGGACCCGGCCTTCGTCGAAACAGGGGCCCGAATGGCCGCGGTGCTTGAGGCCTACCGCTCCCGTGACTGGGCCGGCGCCGAGGCGGCGCTGGAGAAGCTGCGCGGCGCGGGCACGCTGCCGGGTCTGGAGGGCGTGGCGGCCATCTATGCCGGGCGGGTTGCGGACTTCCGCCTGAACCCGCCGCCGGACGACTGGGACGGGATCAGCCAGGCGCTCGAGAAATAGGGATGACGTGACTTTGACCGGGGAAACAGCGTCATGTTGATCGTTCAGATCACCGACATCCACATCGGCTTCGATCAGAAGAGCCGCTTCGAGATGAACAAGAAGCGCTTCCGCCGGACGCTCGAGGCGGTGATGAAGGTCGAGCCCAGGCCCGATCTCGTGGTGATCACCGGCGATATGGCCGACAAGGGCGACGTCGCATCCTATGAATGGTTTCGTCAGGAAATTCAGCAGCTTTCCCTGCCAATCCTGATGTGCGTGGGCAACCATGATTCGCGAGCGGCTTTCAGTCAGGTCTTCCCCGACACACCGACCGACGACGGCTTCGTCCAGTATGTGGTCGATGACCATCCGTTGCGGATCGTGGTGCTGGACACGCTTGAGGAAGGCCGCCACGGCGGCGGCTTCTGCGAGAAGCGGGCAGCCTGGCTGGAGGCCCGTCTCGCCGAGGCGCCGCACCGGCCGACCCTGCTGGTCCTGCATCACCCGCCGATCGACACCGGCATCGAATGGATGACGATCGGTCCGGCCGAGCCCTGGGTCGAGCGGCTCACCACCGTCGTGTCCCGCCACGGTCAGGTCGTCGGCGCCCTGTGCGGCCACGTCCATCGCACCATCGTCGCCTCATGGGCCGGCACGACCCTGACGGTCTGCCCGTCCACCGCGCCGCAGGTGGTGCTGGACTTCAAGCCGATGAATCTGGACCGTCCGGACAAGCGGCCGATGATCGTCGAGGCCCCGCCGTCGTTTGGACTGCACCGCTGGAACGGCCGCCGTCTGGTCAGCCATTTCACGGCCGTCGAGCGCCACAAGATCCTCGCCCGCTATACGCACAAGATGCAGGCCTTCATGAAGCATCTCGCGCAGGAACGCGCCGGAACGGCCGGGCCGCACCGCCACTAGCGAAATCGGTCCTGGTGGACGCAGTCCGCCAAGACCCAGATTTCGCTCCAGCAGGGTTGCCCGGCGGCTACTGCGCCGCCAGCCAGCCATCCAGCGACGGCCGGTCGCTGACCCGGTACACCTCGCCGCGATAGTCGAGGAACAGCCGTTCCATCTCGCGCCTGTTGAACGGCCGCGATCCCAGACGTCCGAACACGGCAATCTGTGATCCCGTCTCGTCCACGGCTCGATCGCGATCCAGTCCCTTGGACAGGGCCAGGGCCGGCGACGGCGTCCGTGCCCAGGCGATCAGCTCGGGACGCGGCTCTGGCGAGAAGCCGTAGAAATTCCGCTGGCTGTCCGGGCTGGTCAGCTGCAGCACCTTCAGCCCGTTTCGCCCGTCGGCGACATAGGCGAAAAGGGAGGCGTTGGTGGAGGCCACGACCACGTCCTCGGCGTCGTTCAGCTGCCCGTCCAGCGTCACCCGCTGGTGCAGGCGCGGCTGGCGCGGGTTCATCACATCGATGATGACCATCCCCTCGCCCTTGGCCGCCACATAGGCGTAGGTCCGCGCGACATAGAGGCGGCGGGCGTCCCCAAGCGGCACCACAGCGCCCTCGATGGCGCGCGGGCTGTCCAGCTTCGTCACATCCAGCACCCGCATTCCCTGGGCGTCCGTGACGAACAGATAGCGGAACTGCAGCGCCGAGGCCCGGACGTCGTCCAGCCGCACGGTGGTGACATGGCGCGGCCGCAGCGGGTCATCGAGATCGACCACCACCAGACCGGCGCGGGCAGCGACATAGGCGATATGGCCGGCCAGTGTGATGTGCCGCGCCCCGTCCAGCACGCCGCCGGGGTTCCAGGTGGCCGCCCGGCGCAGGTTGTTGTTGCGCGGATCGCCGTCGGCGAGGGTGTCGACATTGACCAGGATCAGGCCCTCGCGCGCGTCGGTGACGACGGCATAGCTGTAGATCGGGTGGAAGGCCTGTTCCTGATTGGCGGTCCGCATCTCGACGGTGTTGCGCGTCGGGGCGATCGGCTGGTTGGTGGGCAGGGCCATGCAGGTCGCATTGCCGGACGCGACATGGGTGTCGTTGCCCAGCGGCGAGAAGGGCGCGGTCAGAATCCGGTCCGAGACCCCCTTGTTGCCGATCGCGGCGACGTCATAGACCCGGAATCCGCCCCGGCCCTCGGCCACGAACATATACTCCCCGCGCAGCTGCAGGCAGCGCGCCTCGCCGCCCGTGCCCTGAAGAGTGTTAGTGATCTCCTCGACCGACCGCGTGTCGCCGCTGCCGCCGGCCTCCAGATCGAAGGCCTCGCCGCGGGTCCAGTTGATCAGCTCGCGACCGTTGCGCTCGACATGCTGGGCGAAGAAGTCCGGATAGGCGTAGCGCTGCAGATAGGAGCCGAACACCGCCTGGGGCTCGTCCCATTCGGTCACCCGCACCGCCTCGATGCCGGTTTGCAGCCCGACCCAGGCATGCATGCCGACGAAATTGACCGAGTTGGTCCCCAGCATCAGCAACTGGGCCATGATGGCGTTGTTGTCCTCGGCCTCCGAGACGTGACAGTCGCTGCAGGTCTTGGTCTCGGTGGTGCGCACCGTGTGTGGGAAATGCGGCGCGAAGGCCTGGCTGGAAAAGCCGACCGCCGAGATCGGCGGCTGCTGCACATAGATCCGTTCGCGATTGATATTGGTCGAGGACAGGATCAGGGCCGATGACGACCGGGCCGGAGCGATCACCCCGCCGCGCGTCGTCTGGTGCCGGCCCAGCTGGAACATGTCGTCGCGCGCAACCTGCGGATTATAGGTGGCGTAGTT
Source organism: Pseudomonadota bacterium (assembly GCA_030856285.1). Classification (GTDB taxonomy): domain Bacteria; phylum Pseudomonadota; class Alphaproteobacteria; order Caulobacterales; family Caulobacteraceae; genus Brevundimonas. Next base: position 1,893 of record JALYPS010000453.1, on the reverse strand, counting down.
GCGGGTCGTGCCGCCCTCGGCGCGGTGGCTGGTCGCCTGCCAATTGGCCTCGACCGGCAGGTGGCAGCCGCCGCAAGACGGCGTCCACGAGGTATGGCAGCTGTAGCAGGCCATCTCCTCGTCATCGTGGGCGAGGTCGGTCGTCGCGACGCCGGGACCCCACGAGAAGCTGGCCTGTCCGGGCCGCGACACCGACATCAGCTTGGCCCGCGCCGCTGCCGGATTGAACTCGGGACTGGAGCGGTCGACGGCGTCGCGCACCAGATCGACCTCCCACTCCAGCGTCGGGTCGACGATGGAGCGCTGGATCAGCACCCGGCGGTTGTCGCGCTCGATCCATTCGAAGCGGCGCTGGCCGTCGGAGTTGCGCAGCAGGCTCAGGTCCGTCCCCTCGGGCGGCGCCGCGGGACCCGAGGTGCGCAGCGTCGGCAGCGTGCGCGAGGTGCCGTGGCAGTCCTTGCAGCCGATCTCCACCGCCGCGGCCACCTCGCCCATGATAAGGCCCGAACCGTGGCTGTCCTGCGAGAAGTGGCAGTCGGCGCACTGCAGGCCCTTCTCGGCGTGAATGTCCATCATATGGACCGTGCGGCCCGGGTTGGTCCCCGGCGGGACGAATTGGCCCTCCCCTTCCCGGCGCCAGCGCTCGGGATCGTCGGGCGAGACGATTGCCCCCTCCGCGTCCAGCAGATTGCCCTCGCGGTCACGTTTGAACACGCCGCGGAAATTCCAGCCGTGGCCGTGATAGTCGGCGAACTGGGTGTCGCGCAGCGTCGGGTTCAGGTCGTTGACCGCGCGCAGGAAGTCCAGGTCAGCCCAGTTGCCGCGCGGCGCGGCGCCCTCGGGGTTGCGGTCCAGAACCTCGCGGATTTCCTCAGCCGTCGGATAGCGCTGGCGCTCGGGCCACATGGTCGGCGCATCGGCCTCATAGTCCCACATGGTGTAGCCGAGGTAGCTGTTCAGGAACATGTTCGGCTGGTGCATGTGGCAGTTCATGCACTGGGACGTCGGGATGGCGCGGGTGAAGGCGTGGCGGATCGGATGGCCCGATTCCTCGCGATTGATGGTCGGGTCCGCGGTGGCCGTCTGGCCGTCCCGCCCGAACTGCGAATAGCCCAGGCTGTGCCGCGGCTCGCGGTCGTTGGCATAGATGACGTGACAGGAAGTGCAGCCCGACGAGCGATAGTCGCCCGGCTGGTCATTGGTGCCCATGAACCAGGTGTAGGGGTCGTTCAGGCGGGTCTTGTGGATGTTCAGCACCGGCACGGCGATGCGAAGGCCTGTGCCCGGGCCGCGCGACGACTGGCGGAAGTCAGGGCGGCCCGGCTCTTCCAGCCGCTGGATCTGGCCGGTCGGGCTGGGGAGGCCGATTTCGGGGAACTGGGTGGCGATGTTGCGACCGCCGCGCTCGAACACCCGGAAGATGTCGCCCGGCGGCGTCACCTGCCAGGTCGGGATCGGATAGAGGACCGGCAAGGCGCCCCGCCGCTGCTCGTCCAGGGTCACCGTTCCGGGCGGATTGCCGGGCGAAAGCAGCCGCGCCGCCTCGCCCTCCGGCGTATAGGCCTCGCCGATGATGTAGTTCTTGTAGGGCAGGATGCCGTTGTTGTACGAGGCGCCGCCGAAGAACATGGCCCCGGTCGCCATCAGGGATCGCTCGGCTCTTTCAATCAGCTCCATGTGACAGGCGCCGCATGACTGGCGCGACACGCGATAGTCGCCGGGATTTACGAACCGGATGAACTCCGGGGCCTCCCGGTTCAGCAAGGTGTAGGTCCGCTCCGGATTGGCCGAACTGGGGAAATGCCAAGACTTGGGATAACGAGGCAGAACGTGAGCTCTGTCTCGTACTGCACTGTATTCTGGAGTGTCGGCTGCACCAGCAGGGGCCATGGC
>JALYPS010000463.1 GCA_030856285.1 Pseudomonadota bacterium | reverse complement strand
TCTCCGTCGCGGGAGCCGCCGCCGCGGAAGCCGCAGCCGCGCGGGCCGCCAATTGCTGGCGGGCGGCGAACCGCCGGGCCAGTTTCTCGGTCAGGGTACGGGCGGCGGCGGGCTCCATCTGGGCCATGATGGCGGCCAGGGAACGCGGGCGCATGGCGGCGGCGACCGGCAGGCGGACATCGTCGTCCAGGGTGGCGAAGACCCGAGCGGCCTCGCGCGGGCGCATCGCGGAATAGACAGCCACCAGCCGGTCGTTCTCGGCCTTTTCCTGCTCGCTGACCTGACCCAGCAGAACGCGGACCTCGGCCTTTACGGCCTCGAGGGCGGCGACCTTGGCGTCCAGCTTCTGTTCGGCCGTCGCCAGCAGCGGCAGCATCGAGGCGAGGTCGGCGTCGCGTGCATCAAGCTCGGTCCGGCGGCCCGACAACGACTGGAGGATACGCAACTCGGCAGGCGAGATGCCCGCCTGCTGGGCCAGTTGCTCCGGCGTCAGGGCGCAGACCGCCACAGCGGCGGCCACAGGGGCCGCAGCGGCGCCGGCCGGCACGGCTTCTTCAGCCCAGGCGCGGGCCCCTTCAAACAGGCCGGGGGCCACGCCGACGGCGCGGACCAGAACGACCCCGCCGATGGCGACGGCGATCAGGGGCAGCAGGCGGGGGATCTTGCTCATGATCGGCTACTCGTAAAAGGCCTCAGGTCGCCCGGCGGGGCGCGCCGGGCACAGGGCAAGATAAGGGACTCAGGCGGCGAAGAGGTCTTCGTCGAGGTTGCGCCGCGACGGGTTGAGGCTTTGCTTCGCAGCCTGGTTAGCGGTCCGGCCCGCCGTCAGGGCGCCGAGGATGGCGGCCACCGGCGCCGGCGGGCGCTTGGCCGGGGCCATGCCCTGGATGCGTTCCGCCAGAGCAGCCATGCGCAGGGCCCGCTCGTCTTCAGCCGTAACGACGGCGGGAGCACGGGCGGCGACCAGCACGGGCTTTGGCGCCTCTTGGGGCGCCGCCTTCGGGGTGTCCGGCGCCCGGGCGATCAGGGCTTCCAGCTGGGCTTTCACTTCCCGCGCCTTGACGATGCGATCGTGCAGCAGGTCGGTTTCCTGACCCGAGGCGCGCAGACTGGCGAGAGCGGCCTCGGCGCGGCCGGCGGCGGCGTTCAGTTCGGTGACAGCCGTGGCGAAGGCCTGCTGACCGGCCCGGAGGGCGGACAGCTTCTTCTCCAACCGCACGCCGTAGCCGAGCGCGGCCACCAGCAGCAGCATCAGCACGCCGTCGAGGATCATTCCGGTCATGAGCGTCTTCCCTTCGTCAGGCTGGAGGCGGCTTCAATGCTGATCGGCGCCTCGATCCGCACGGCGATGTTCTGCCCCTTGCGGCCCATCTTGCCGGTCGTGACCGGGATGGAGCCGCAGCGGACCGAGATGTCGGAATCGGGTGTGGCGTTCAGCATCAGGGTGTCGCCGACTTTCAGGTCCAGCACCCTGGAGAGCGGCAACTGCTGCTCGTCCAGCACCGCGCGCACCTCGGTTTCCGTGGTCCAGAGCTCGGTGGCCAGGTGGCCTTCCCAGATATTGTCGCGGCCGAACTTCTCTCCCATGAACTGCTGCAGCAGCATCTTCCGGATGGGTTCGAGGGTCGCGTAGGGCAGCAGCAGTTCGATGCGGCCTCCCCGGTCCTCCATGTCGATGCGCAGCTTGACCAGGATGGCGGCGTTGGCCGGGCGGGCGATGGCGGCGAAGCGCGGGTTGGTCTCCAGCCGGTCGAGGCTGAAATGCACCGGCGTCAGGGGCTCGAAGGCGGCGCGGGCGTCCGCCAGAACGACCTCGACCATCCGCTGCACCAGAACGCGTTCGATGGTGGTGTACGGCCGCCCCTCGATGCGCAGGGCTGCGGTGCCGCGACGGCCGCCCAGCAGCACGTCCACGATCGAATAGATGAGATTGGAATCGACCGTCAGCAGGCCGTAGTTGTCCAGCTCCTCGGCCCGGAACACGGCCAGGATGGCCGGCAGCGGGATGGAGTTCAGATAGTCGCCGAAACGGATCGACGAGATGTTGTCGAGGCTGACCTCGACGTTGTCCGAGGTGAAATTCCGCAGCGAGGTCGTCATCAACCGCACGAGGCGGTCAAACACGATCTCGAGCATCGGCAGCCGCTCGTAGCTGACGAGGGCGGAGTTGATGATGGCGCGAATGCCAGTGCGCTCGCTGTCATCCCCCTCGCCCATGTCGAAGCCCAGCAGGCTGTCGATCTCATCCTGATTCAGGACGCGTTCGGAGAGGGGGGCCGACCGCGCTTCGTCGGGCTCGGCTTCGTCCGCGAACGGGTCGGCGCTTTCGGCGAAGGCCGCGTCGGTCATGCCTACTGCACCAGCATTTCTTCGATCAGGACGGCGTCGACCTTGCCGGGCGCCGCGATCAGATTGACCCGGCGCAGGATTTCGGCGCGAAGCTGGAAAGTGCCGCTCGATCCGGCGAGGTCTTCGGGCCGCAGCTCGCGCAGGAAGCCCTGGAACATGTCCTGCATCCGCGGCATCTCGGCCTGAAGCTGCTCGGCCACATGGGCGTCGCGGGTTTCGAGCGTCAGTTTGAGTTTCAGGTAGGTCGGACGGCCGTCGGGGGCCTGGATGTTCACCACCATGTCCGGCAGGGTGAAGAAGGTGACGCCGTCGGGCCCTTCGGCGATCACGCCCAGCGAGGCGTCCGCGGCTCCGTCGGCGGGCGCGCCATGGCCCCCGCCCTTCTCGGCCTTCTTGTCATGGCCGCCCTTCTTCGCGGCGCCGTGACCGCCCTCTTCGGCCGAGGCCGCCTTGGGCTGCATCAGGAAGAATGCCGCGCCCCCGCCGCCGCCCAGCACCACGAGGGCCGCCGGAATCACGATGAACAGCAGGGGGAGTTTCTTCTTCTTCGGCGCGGCATCATCCTCACCCTCGGCGCCGGATGCGTCCGAAACGGCAGGCAGGTTGGCGGCCTCGTCGTCGCCCTCCTTGGCGCCCTTCTTCTTGCCGAATTTGAACATGGACCACGCCCCGAGAATCTCCCGGCCCATACGAGCGTTTTTTGGTTAACGAGCCGCTAAGAACCGGCAAATCCTGCCGGGTAAACGAGGCGGCGATCAGGGCCAAACGCCCGTCTGCACTGGATTAACCCTGTTGGCACGACCGTTGCGAGGGATTGGCCGAAAGGAGCCGCCCCGTGGAAAACGCCGCCTATGTCGGACTGTCACGCCAGATGACGTTGCGCCGCGAGCTCGACATCGTGGCCAACAACATCGCCAATGCGGACACCACCGGCTTCAAGGTCGAACAGTTGCTTGTCGGCGCCGAGATCGGCGAACGGGCCCGCAACGCCTTCATCCGGCCGGGCGTCAGCTTCGTGCTGGATAACGGCATTGGCCGCGACTATGGCCAGGGCGCGCTTGAACAGACCGGCCGTAATCTGGACTTCGCCATCGAGGGCGAAGGCGCCTTCTTCAAGCTGAACGACGGCGCCGGCGAGGCCTATACCCGCGACGGCGCCTTCACTCTGGACCCGGAGGGCCGGCTGACGACCGAAGGCGGCGCGGCTGTCCAGGGCGACGGCGGCGACATCATTCTCGACCGCGCGCTGGGCGAACCCGCCGTGGCCGCCGACGGCACCATCAGCCAGAACGGCGCAGCGGTCGGCCGGATTTCCATCGTTCGCTTCGACGCTTTGGCCGCGCTCGAAAAGGGCGGCGACGGCCTGTACCGCAACGCCTCCAACGCCACCGCCAGTGAGGCGGCCGACGCCCGTGTGCGTCAGGGCATGCTGGAAGGCTCCAACGTCAATCCGATCCTCGAGATCACCAATCTGATCGAGATCCAGCGCGCCTACGAGAGCGTCACGCGGATGATCGAGAACACCAACGACCTGTCACGCCGCGCCGTTGAGCGGCTGGGCCGGGCATAGAAGGGGAGACTGAGACATGCGCGCGCTCAGAACCGCAGCCTCGGGCATGGCCGCCCAACAGCTGAACGTCGAGGTCATCTCGAACAACATCGCCAACATGAACACCGTCGGGTTCAAGCGGCAGCGGGCCGAGTTCCAGGACCTGTTGTACCAGAATGTCGAACGCATGGGCGCGCAGTCGTCCAGCCAGGGCACGGTGGTCCCGACCGGCATCCAGATCGGCGCGGGCGTCAAGGCCGGCAGCGTCTACCGCATCACCGAACAGGGCTCGCCGACCCAGACCGGCGGCCGCTACGACGTCGCCATCGACGGGCGTGGATATTTTCAGGTCCTGCTGCCGTCGGGCGAGACCGCCTTCACCCGGGCCGGCAATTTCGCTCTCAATGGAGAGGGCCAGCTGGTCACGGACGACGGCTATGCTGTGCAGCCGAACATTTCGATCCCGCAGGACGCGGTCGATGTGTCGATCTCCAAGTCCGGCCAGGTCCAGGTCATCACCGCCGGCGAGACCGAGCCCTCGGTGGTCGGTCAGCTGGAGCTGGCCAGCTTCTTCAACGAGGCGGGGCTGGAAGCGATCGGCGACAACCTGCTGATGGAAACCGCCGCCTCGGGCGCGGCCAATGTCGGGACGCCCGGTGAAGTGGGCTTCGGCCAGCTGCTGCACGGCTATACCGAGGCCTCGAACGTCGATGCCGTCGCCGAAATCAGCGCCCTGATCATCGCCCAGCGCGCCTATGAAATGAACTCCAAGGTCATCACCACCGCCGACCAGATGCTGTCGGTCAGCGCGCAGGTGAAATCGTGAGGTCCCTGATCCTCGGCGCCGTCGCGGCCCTGATGGTCGCCGGCGCCGCGGTCGCTGGTCCGGTGACGCTGAAGGCCAACCCCGTCGACAGCGACGGTCGGGTGACCCTGGGCGACCTGTTCGACGGCGCGGGCGCTGCGTCGGACGTCGTGGTCGGGGCCCGTGCGGGTCCCTCCATCGTCTTCGAGGCCGGACAGCTTCAGAGCCTGGCGCGTCAGTCGGGCCTGGACTGGGCAAATCCGACCGGGTTGCGGCGGGTGGTGGTGCGCAACGCCGCCGCCGCACCGACTTCCGCCCCCCCTGCCCCCACGTCGTCCATTACCGACGCCGCTCCCACTGTCGTGGCCGCCCGTCCCCAACCCGCCCGCACCGCC
>JALYPS010000114.1 GCA_030856285.1 Pseudomonadota bacterium | reverse complement strand
GCCGCGACCACAGGCGCGGGCGCCTCGGCGGCAGGCTCGTTGACAGCAACCGGGGTCGGCACGATCTCCGGCGGGAGAGTATCGGCGGCCGGGATGGCAGGCGCCGGCGCGGCAACAGCGGCCGGAGCGGGCGTCGCGGCGGGCGGGCGGGTCCAGATCCAGCCGCCCAGGGCCAACACAGTCACCGCGGCGAGAGCGACGCCGGCGTAGAGCGGGGCCCGGCTGGTCCGTTTGCGGATGGCGCTGGGGGGCGGGACAGGACTTGCGGCGACTTCCGCTGCGACCGCGACCGGTTGAACTGGAGCGGGGCGAGCGGGCGCCGGGGGGCGAACCGGTTCCGGCTCTGGCATCGGCAGGGGACGGACCGTCAGGTCGGGTGTGGGGACAGCGGCGGCGGGAACGGACGGCGACGCCGGTTCCGCGCGCGGCTCGGGCGCTCGCGCCGCAGACGGGACAGCCGCCTGGGCTTGGGCCTGGGCCTGTGCGGGAGCCCGGTTGGCGCGCGGGATCATCGAGCCGGTGAGGATGCCTGGCGACAGCTGCCTGGGCGGAGGCTCGGGCAGGGGCGGCAGGCTGCCGCCTTTGGGCAGGGGTCCGGCGCGGAACACGGTCGCGGGCGGCCGACCCCAGACCACGGGGCGGCGGAAGGGCTCGGGCGTGCCGTTAAGCGGCTTGTCAGTATCGGTGGGCATCAAAACTCCCGCGCCGGATCAGGCGCGCTACATCAAATGCGGAGGGGGGCCAAGGTGTCCGCCGATCTGGCCCGTTTCGTGACCCGAAGCTGAAGTCCTCAGTTCTTCAGCCGGTAGCCGGTCTTGAACATCCACCCCACGACGGCGAGGCAGACGAAGAGGAAGCCAAGGGTCGCGGCCAGACTGGCCCCGATGCCGACGTCCCCGGCGCCGTAGAAGGTCCAGCGGAAGCCCGAGATCAGATAGACCAGCGGATTGAACAGGGTGATCGTCCGCCAGATCGGGGGCAGCATGTCGATCGAATAGAAGGAGCCGCCCAGGAAGGTCAGGGGCGTCACCACCAGCATCGGGATCATCTGTAGCTGTTCGAAGCCGTTGGCCCAGATGCCGATGATGAAGCCGAACAGGCTGAAGGTGGTCGAGATCAGGATCAGGAAGGCCAGCATCTCGATCGGATGGAGAATCCGAAGCGGCACGAACAGGGCCGCCGTGGCGAGGATGATCAGCCCCAGCACCGCCGACTTGGTCGCCGCGGCGCCGACATAGGCGATGACGATCTCCAGCGGCGAAACCGGCGCCGACAGCAGCTCGTAAATCGTGCCCGTGAACTTGGGGAAATAGATGCCGAACGAGGCGTTGAAGATCGACTGGGTGAACAGGCTCAGCATGATCAGGCCGGGCACGATGAAGGCGCCGTAGGGCACGCCGTCGATCTCGGTCATGGCGGAGCCGATCGCCGAGCCGAAGACCACGAAATACAGGGACGTGGTGATCACCGGGGTGACCAGCGATTGCCAGACGGTGCGCAGGGCCCGCGCCATTTCAAACTTGTAGATGGCCCAGACGCCGTAGCGGTTGAAGGTCATGCTCATGCCGCTGCTCCCGTGTCGCGGTGGACGAGGCTGACGAAAATATCCTCCAGCGAGCTCTGGCTGGTGTGCAGGTCCTTGAAGGCGATGCCGAGGTCCGACAGCTTGCGCAGCAGGGACGGGACGCCGGTCTTCTCCAGATTGGAATCGAAGACGTATTCCAGTTCGTTGCCTTCGGCCTTCAGCGTCGGCGACCATTCGGCGAGCTCCGCCGGAATCGCGGCCAGCGGCTCCTGCAGGTTCAGGGTCAGGGTCTTCTTGCCCAGCTTCTTCATCAGGGTAGCGGTCTGTTCGACCAGGATCAGTTCGCCCTTCAGGATCACCCCGACCCGGTCGGCCATCTCCTCGGCCTCCTCGATATAGTGGGTGGTCAGGATGATGGTGACGCCCTTGTCGCGCAGGCCGCGCACCAGGTTCCACATGTCGCGGCGCAACTCGACGTCGACGCCCGCGGTTGGCTCGTCCAGAAACAGGATGTCGGGCTCGTGGCTCAGCGCCTTGGCGATCATCACCCGGCGCTTCATGCCGCCGGACAGGGTCATGATCTTGTCGTTGCGCTTCTCCCACAGCGACAGCTCGCGCAGGGTCTTCTCGATATGGCCGGGGTTCGGCGCCTTGCCGAACAGGCCCCGGCTGAACGTCACTGTCGCCAGCACTGTCTCGAAGGCGTCGGTGGTTAGTTCCTGCGGCACCAGGCCGATCATCGACCGCACGGCGCGGTAGTCCTTCTGGATGTCGTGGCCGTCGGCGATGACCGTCCCCGTCGTCGGGGTGACGATGCCGCAGACGATGGAGATCAGGGTCGTCTTGCCCGCGCCATTGGGTCCGAGAAGGGCGAAGATCTCGCCCTTGCCGATCGTCAGGTCCGTGGTCTTGAGGGCCTGCAGCCCCGATTTGTAGGTCTTGGTCAGACCCTGGATGGAAATCACCGGCTGCATACGCGCCCTCCCCGAGAGGCAGGCAGATATGCGTCCGCCTGTCGTACCTCAAGAGCGGGGACGATGAGCGGAGCCATATTCGCGGCTGCGAGTTACCGTCGCCGTGCCCAATCTCGTCGCTCACATCCGCACCCGTCTGGCCGAACTGGGCGAGCAGGGCCGTAGCCGATCGTCATTGTTGCGCCGGGTCCCGCCGCTTCCTGATCTGCTCGAATGGACGGCGCGCATTGGCTATGGCGCGCGGGGGTTTGTGTACCTGTCCGCCGGATTGCTGATCCTGTTGTCCGCGGTCGATCTGGTCGGCGACGCGGTCGGGATCAAGGGAACGCTGGACTGGCTTGCGATGCGGCCCTTTGGCCGGGTCTGGATGTTCCTCGTCGGGCTGGGACTGGCGGCCTTTGTCGTCTGGCGAGGGCTGCAGTCCGTCTTCGACGCTGATCATGAAGGCTCCAGCGGACACGGCCTGCGTACGCGCATGAGCCAGGCCTTCAGCGGGTTCAGCTATGCGGCCCTGTCGTTCGCCGCCTTCAGCCTTCTGGTCCGTACACCGAAAGGCGATCCCGCTGTCGAGGGCGTGATCCGCAGCCAGGAGCAGGCCGAGACGGTGCTGGCCCTCCCATTCGGGAAATGGCTTCTGGTCGGCGCCGGACTGGTGATCTTCGGGATTGGCGCCGCCAATGTCGTCAAGGCCTGGCGGGAGGATTTCGCGGAGTACCTCGCCTGTTCAGCCGAGACCTGCCGCCGGGTGACGCCCCTGGCGCGGATCGGGCACGTTGCGCGGGGTCTGGCCTATCTGCCGCTGGCCACGCTGGTCGTGCTCGCCGGGCTGAATTCGAGCGCCTCCGATGTCACCAGCCTGGGCGCGGCTCTGGAGGCTGTAGAGCGCCAGCCGGCGGGGTCGTGGATTCTCATCGCGGGCGCGCTGGGTTTCGTCGCTTTCGGAGCATTTTCCTTCATCGAGGCGCGGTTCCGGCGCATCCGGCCCCCGCGCGATCTGAATCCCCTGACCTGAAGCGTCCGTCCGGAACTGGAGGCGTATCTGCCCTGTTCAACCTGCGCCGGAGTCCCCCCATGTCGATGCGAACCGCTGTCGCCGCCCTTGCCTTGACAGGAGCTCTGTCGCTGGGCGCCTGTGTGACCGCGCCGTCGCCGGACGACGTGCGGGCGCCCGCACCGTCGCGCGCGGTCGATCTTGACCGCTTTTACAGCGGTCGATGGCTGGAAATCGCCCGCCTGCCGATGCGGCTTACTGACGGCTGCGTCGCGGGGGCCACCAACTATGTCGTGGTCGATCCGGGGCGCGTGGACGTGCGCGACACCTGCCAGATCGACACGCCTCAAGGCCGGGAGAAGGCCATTGGCGGGCGGGGCGAAATCCTTGACCCGGGCGTGAACGCCAAGTTGCGGGTGCGCTACCTGGGCGGCCTGATCACCTGGGACTACTGGGTGCTGGACCATGCCGAGGACTACAGCTGGTTCATTTCGGCCGATCCGACCTTCGACAAGCTGTGGATCTACACCCGCGAGGTTCCGGACGCCGCCGAACGCCGCGCCCTCGTCGCGCGCGCAGCCGCGCTGGGCTATGACGTCAGCCGCCTGGAGTTCCCTGAGTTCTGACCTGACCTCGCAAAGGCCGACCCATGAACCGCCCGACACTGCTCGCTGCCTCCGTACTGGTGCTCGCCCTCGCGGGCTGCGGAGGCAATGAGGCGCTGGATCCCTCCGCCGGCTTCGGGCCCGATCCGACCTTGCCGCCGCCGGAGCAGTCGCTGTTCCCGCGGGTCAATGTCGCCGAAGCGGTCGGCTGGTCCGAAGGTCGCACACCGGTCGCCGCCCGCGGCTTCCGCGTCCAGGCCTTCGCATCCGGACTGGATCACCCGCGCTGGCTCTATCGCCTGCCCAATGGCGACATACTGGTTGCGGAATCCAATTCGCCGCCGAAGCCCGAGGGCAAGGAGGGCGGCCTGCGCGGCTGGGTGCAGGGGCTGTTCATGAAGAAGGCGGGAGCCAAGGCACCCAGCGCCGACCGCATCACCCTGCTGCGCGACACCGACGGGGACGGCGCGGCCGAGACCCGGACGGCCTTTCTCGAAACCCTGACCTCGCCCTTCGGGATGGCGCTGGTGGGAGACACGCTCTACGTCGCCAACGCCGACGCCGTGGTCGCCTTTCCCTATCAGACCGGCCAGACGCGGATCACCGCGGCCGCCCGCCGGCTCGCCGCCCTGCCGGCGGGGCGCAACCACCACTGGACCAAGAGCCTCGTCGCCAGCGCCGACGGGACGCGGCTGTATGTCGGGG
>JALYPS010000410.1 GCA_030856285.1 Pseudomonadota bacterium | reverse complement strand
GTCCGGGCCCGAGCGCAGGTACGCCGAAGGATCGCGCAGACGCGTCCAGCCGGCGGCGAAGCGGCGATACACCGCGTCGCTGGTGTTGAAGGCGGCCACCCAGCCCGGCAGCGGCGCCCCCTGCTGGTACCAGCTCGACGACAGATAACCGGCGACCGCCGGCTCGTACCAGTACGCCCGGTCGGGACCCTGGCCGCCCATCATCACCGCCGACCGGTCCTTCAGCGCAACCGAGAACACCTTCGCCGCGGGCTCCTGCGCCTTGAGCCAGTCGCCCAGGCCTGCGCGCAGCAGCTGTCGCGGCGAACGACCCGGCAGCTTCGCCGTGCGTGGCCCCGCGAACACTGGTAGCGCCTGCGGGTCCTCGGCCGCGTAGACCTCGGCGCGCTCCGCGGGCATATACCAGTCGTTGGCGACGATGCCGTGATGTGCGGCGTGGCTGCCGGTCGCGACCGAGGCGTGCCCTGGCGCGGTGAAGGTGCGCGCGTGCTGGACCTGGGCCCGCGTGAACCATGCGCCCTCCTTTCGGAAGCGGGCGAGGCCGCCGCTGTAGAGGTCGGCGTAGCGGTTGAGGTAGTCGGCGCGCATCTGGTCGACGACCAGCACGACGGCCAGACGGGGGCGAGGGACCACGGACGTGGGCGCACTGGTCCCCTCGCGCACACAGCCGGCAAAGCCTGCGAGGACGACGGCAAGACCCAGCGCGAGACCCACAGTGTTGCGGCGCAGGAGCATGCGGAGGCCTGTTGTACGATCTGCCCGGAGACAAGGCCAGGGGCGTGTGAGCCAGGACGCGCCTCTCGCCTGGCCCCGCGCGTTGACAGCCCCGGAGCCCGCCGCTCACACTCGCCGGCGAGGAAATGCCCATGCGTTCGAACTTTTTGCTGTCCCTGTCGCTGGTCGGCCTGCTCGCCGCGGGCTGCAACAACGCCCCCGCACCGGCCGCTCAAGCGCCCGCCGAGGTCAAGGTCACCGAGGTCAAGCCTGCCGAGGTCAAGGTCGCGGCCGTCGAGCCGGCCAAGGCCGCCGAGGAGGAGGGCTGCATCTACAAGGACGCCAAGCCGGACCACGACGAGGCCGACTGCCCGCACGGCGGTGGTGGGCACGGCGACGCGGCCGGCACGACCACGCCCGGTCACTACGGCGCCGCCTTTGCCCTCAAGGAGGCCAAGCCGCTCGGGCAGATCCTCGCCAGCGCCAAGGACGGGCTCAAGGACCCGGTCCAGGTCAGCGGCGAGGTCGAGTCGGTGTGCCAGAAGAAGGGCTGCTGGCTGGTCGTCAAGGACGGCGAGGCCCAGGCTCGCATCCTGATGAAGGACCACGCCTTCACCGTGCCGATGGACACCAAGGGCAAGCCCGTGGTCGTCGAGGGCACGCTCGAGGCCCGCACCTTCAACGAGGCGCAGGTCAAGCACCTGGAGAAGGACGCCGGCAAAGACCCCGCCGCCGTCGCCGGCGAGCGCACCGAGTACGTGCTGACCGCCACCGGCATCGAGCTGAAGAACAGCTGAACCCGCTTCACGCGCATACGCGCTGAGGGCCGCACGCGCGTGAAAACCTCAGCGCGCACGCGCGTGAAGACCTCAGCGCGCACGCGCGTGAAAACCTCAGCGCGCACGCGCGTGAAAACCAGTCTCTTCAGCCCGAGGGGCTGCCGACGTTGCTGAGTGCGAAGCCGGTCATGTCGCTGTAGGTATAGGCGCCGACCAGGCCGGTGATGGTTTCGAAGGATCCGTCGCTGACGTTGAGGCGATAGGCCTCGGCGCCTTGCGAGACGCCCCAGACATAACCAAAGAAGTCGACGCTGATGCCGTGCACGTGTTGCGGCAGCTTGAAGGACTGCTTGATCTCCAGGGTCTCGGTGTCGATCGCGACGATGCCGCCGCCGGTGTTCGACTTATAGAGCGTGCCGTTGCCGTCTTCCATGCAGCCGCCCGAGTCACCGGCGCCGCCGACCGTCTTCCAGGTCTCGGTCATCGGGTCGAAGCGCGACACCGAGGCTGCGCAGGTCCAGACGTAGCCCTTCGAGTCGACGGTCATGCCGTAGCCGCCGGCGACCATGTCCCAGAGCTTGAACTCGAGCGTCTGGTAGTCGACAAACACCAGCTTGCCGATGCCGAGCTGCGAGCCCCAGAAGTTGCCCTTCGCGTCGACGGCACCGCCATAG
>JALYPS010000378.1 GCA_030856285.1 Pseudomonadota bacterium | reverse complement strand
TCCGTCGGCCTTTTGGTAGGTTTTTTCGGGCACAGTGGGTATCCGGATTACGCCCAGCAATTACACCCAGATTTCTCCCGAAGACAACTGTTCCTTATGCGATTTAGGCGGCGTGGGCATCAAACGGGTGCGAGACGACGCCCCTACATCACCCACCATCGTCCCAAATCCAGTGAACTGAGCACGGTCCCGGACTCCTTGGGCGAGAAGCTCGATCCTCGCCCACGAGTTGCCATGTCGCCACGGCCGCCGCACAGTGTTCGGCGGGTTTGAGACGGGAGCGCGCGACGGCCCCCGAAGCCGGACCCTGGGGGAACGGCCATGGCCAATCGGACCACGTATACGAGACCCGGTCTTGCCGAGCCGGGCATCCGCGCCCGTGCCTTTTCGGCGCGGCAGATATCCGAAGGCGAACTCGACGGGGGCGGCGTCCCTCCGCTCGATGAAACCGCCACGACCCGACGGGGACCCCCGTCCGCCGAGGTCCTGCCGCCCGAGCCGGAGAGCGGGACCCCGCTGCTCGCGGTCGAAAAGAGCCCTTTGGTCACGCTCGACGCACCCCGGCCGGTGACCGCCAGCAATGACGCCGCGAGCGCTACAGAGGACGGGGCGCCGGTGGTCATTTCCGTGTTGACCAATGACGTCGGCGTCAACGGCGTGGCCAGAATCAACGGCGCCGCCGTGACGCCCGGCAGCGTTGTCATCCTGGCATCGGGCGCGCGGGTGGTCGTCAATGCGAACGGCACCCTGTCGTATGAGGTCGGCGCGGCCTTTCAGAGCCTCGGCGCCGGTCAGACGGCGCAGGATACATTCACCTATACGGGTGTGGACGGGGGCGGATCGCCCCTCGCCCCGGAAGGCGTGTTCAACGCCTCGGCGATCAACGGGACGAACGGCTTTGTCATCCACGGCGCAACGGCCGGCGACCTTAGCGGCTATTCCGTCGCGGGCATTGGCGACATCAATGGCGACGGTCGCGACGACCTGTTGATCGGCGCCCTGTCCGCGGACCCGACCGGCCGGACCGACGCCGGGACCAGCTATGTGGTGTACGGGCGTCAGGGCGGCTTCGGCGCATCGCTCGACCTCGCCACCCTGACCGCCGCGCAAGGCTTCGCGATCACCGGCGTCAACGCCTTTGACTACAGCGGCGCCAGCGTGCGGGCGGCGGGCGACGTCAACGGGGACGGCCTGGCCGATTTCCTGATCGGCGCGCCGTGGGGCGAGGCCGCGCAAGGGACCAACGCCGGCGAGACCTATCTGGTCTTTGGCCGCGCGGGCGGATTCGGCGCCGGTCTGGACCTGGCCACGCTGAACGGCGCCACAGGCGTGACGTTCCGGGGCGGGGCCGCGGGCGACGGGCTCGGTTTCGCCGTCTCGTCAGCGGGCGACATCAACGGCGATGGCTTCGACGACCTGATCCTCGGCGCCCGGGAAGCCAACGGCGGCGGCGATCTCGACGCGGGCTCCAGCTATGTGGTGTTCGGCCGCGCGGGCGGGTTCACCGCCGGAATCGACGTGGCCGGGCTGACCGGCGCCAACGGCTTCGCCATTCTCGGGGCCGATGCCTCGGACCGCAGCGGCTATTCGGTCGCGGCGGCGGGAGACGTCAACGGCGATGGCATCGACGACCTGATCATCGGCGCCCCGCAGGGCGACCCCGGCGGACGGGCCAATGCGGGCGAGGCCTATGTCGTGTTCGGCCGCCTGGGCGGCTTCGGCGCCACCCTGGATCTGGGCGCCCTGACCGGCGCCGACGGTTTCACCATCTCGGGCGTCGACGCCGGCGACTACACGGGCTGGTCGGTCGCTTCGGCCGGCGACCTGAACGGCGACGGTCGGGCGGATCTGGTCATTGGCGCGCTCTATGCCGATCCGGGCGGGCGCGACAACGCCGGAGAAACCTATGTCGTGTTTGGCCGCGCGGGCGGATTCGGCGCCAATCTTGACCTGTCCTCCATGCCCGCCTCCATGGGCTTCACCATCACCGGCACGGCCGCCCTGAATCTGACCGGACATTCAGTGGCGTCGGCCGGAGACGTCAACGGCGACGGAATCGACGACCTGTTGATCGGGGCCCTCTATGCCGACGGGACCGGGGGCGTGGACGCCGGCGAAACCTATGTCGTGTTCGGGCGCACCAGCGGCTTCGCGGGCGTGCTGGATCTGGCCTCCCTCAACGGCCAGACCGGCTTCGCCATCGGCGGGACCGGCGCCGGAGATTTCAGCGGCCACTCGGTCTCGGCGGCGGGGGACGTCAACGGCGACGGCTTCGACGATCTGATCATCGGCGCGCCCCAGGCCGACCCGTCAGGCCGCACCAACGCCGGATCGAGCTATGTCCTGTTCGGCGCCGCCAACGTCACGCGCCTGAGCAATGACGCGACCGTCACCGTGACGGTGACAGGCGTCAATGACGCCCCGGTCATCACCTCCAACGGCGGCGGCGCAACCGGCGGGTACACGATTGTCGAGAACACCAAGGGACCCAATACGGTGACGGCTTCGGATCCGGATACCGGGGCCAATCTGACATATTCGATCATCGGCGGAGCTGACGCGGCCCTGTTCGCGATCGACGCGGCGGGCGTCCTGAGTCTGGTCAACTCTGCAAATTTCGAGGCGCCGGCCGATCAGAACGCGGACAATGTCTACCAGGTGATCGTGCAGGTTTCCGATGGCCAGTTGACGGACACCCAGACGCTGAACGTCACCGTGACCAACGCCAACGAAGCGCCGGTGATCACCTCGAACGGCGGCGGAGCTGTCGGCGGCTACACCATCTTCGAGAACACGACCGGGCCCAACCCGGTCACGGCGACCGATCAGGACGCCGGTTCCAACCTGACCTATTCCATCATTGGAGGCGCGGACGCGGCCCTGTTCACGATGAACGGTGCGGGCGTCATCAGCCTGATCAACCCGCCCAATTTCGAGGCCCCGACCGACCAGAACGGCGACAATGTCTATGAGGTCATTGTCCAGGCCTCCGATGGAACCCTGACCGACACCCAGACCATCAATCTCACCGTCACCAACGCCAATGAGGCGCCGGTCATTACTTCGGGTGGCGGCGGCGCGTCGACCAACGTTTCGACCCTCGAGAACAGCACGACGGTGACCACGGTCGTCGCCTCGGATCCCGACGCGGGCGCCAATCTGACGTATTCGATCGTCTCGACCAGCGCGGACGCGGCGCGGTTCGTGATCAATCCCGCGACCGGCGTCCTGACCTTTGTCGCCGCCCCCAATTTCGAGGCCCCGACCGATCAGAACGGCGACAACGTCTATGTCGTCGATGTCCAGGTGTCCGACGGACAGGGCGGGATCGATGTGCAGACGATCAACGTCAATGTCAGCGGCGTGCCCGAGGCGCGGGTGATCACTTCGAACGGCGGCGGGGCGACCGGCGGCTACACCATCTTCGAGAACACGACCGGGCCCAACCCGGTCACGGCGACCGATCAGGACGCCGGTTCCAACCTGACCTATTCCATCATTGGAGGCGCCGACGCGGCCCTGTTCACGATGAACGGTGCGGGCGTTCTGAGCCTGATCAACCCGCCCAATTTCGAGGCCCCGACCGACCAGAACGGCGACAATGTCTATGAGGTCATTGTCCAGGCGTCCGACGGAACCCTGACCGACACCCAGACCATCAGCCTGACGGTGATCAACGCCAATGAAGCCCCGGTCATCACCTCCCTCGGCGGCGGCCCGATCGGCGGTTACACCATCTTTGAGAACACCACCGGTCCCACCACGATCACAGCCTCCGATCCGGACGCCGGCGCGAACCTGACCTATTCGATCATCGGAGGCGTGGATGCGGCCCTGTTCACGATCAACGGGGCCGGGGTCCTGAGCCTGATCAACCCGCCGAACTTCGAGGCTCCGGCCGACCAGAACGGCGACAATGTCTATCAGGTCGTCGTCCAGGTTTCCGACGGAACCCTCACCGACACCCAGACCATCA
>JALYPS010000377.1 GCA_030856285.1 Pseudomonadota bacterium | reverse complement strand
CTTCCGGCGCCTCGGCGGCTTCGGGCGCGGCGGGGGCCGGGGCGGTGGAACGGGTCAGGAAGCCCGGCAGGGCGGAGGGGCCGTCGTCGGTCGCCACGCCGGCGTCCCGGCGGGGTTTGCGCTCGGGTCGTTCAGTGCGCTCGGCGCGTACGGGACGATGCGCGCGCTCGGGTGTTTCGGCCTGGACGTCCGGGGCCTCGTCGGACGCTGCGGGAGGGGCCTCGCCCTCGGCGCGGGGCTCGCCGCCTTCGCGGTCGAAGCGGGCGCTGCGTTCCAGCTGGCGGCGCTCCCAGCGCTCGCGGCGGGTCTCGCGGCGGCTGCCATCAGCGTTGAAGCCGCCCTCGCCTTCGGGGCGTGGTTCGCGCGGTTCACGCGGTTCACGGTCCTGACGGGGCTGGTCGTCGCGGTCGCGCCATTCGCGGCGGGGCTGCTCGCCCTGACGGTCGTTTGGGCGGTCGTTGGGTCGATCGTTCGAGCCCCCGTTCTGGCGCTCCTCGTTCTCGCGCTGGCGGGCCTCGATCTGGGCGATGCGATCAGCCTCGACCTTTTCGGCGGCCATGATGGCGGCGGCCTGGGCGCCGGTCTCGTCCTCGAAGTCGATGTCGAAGCCCTGGCCGGCCAGTTCACGCTGGGCGATCTCGGAGACCGGGCGCGAGGGCTGGAGGGCGAGCAGGACGCGGAAATAGTGTTCGGCGTGCTGGGTGTAGTTCTCGGCCAGGACGCGGTCGCCGGCGGCCGAGGCGTCGCGCGCCAGCTGCATATAGCGCTCATAGACGGTCTGGGCGTTGCCGCGGACCTTGATGTTCTCGGGGCCTTGCGAGTCCCACGAACGGTTCGGATTGGTGGCGTTGGCGGTATTGGCGCCACCACCGCCCCCACCGGGCTTCCTGTTGCGTCCGCGCTGACGCTTCATGCCCTTGAAATCTCTCATCGGACGCTACCGTGCTTTGTATGAGGGACGGTCCGGGGCGATGGCCGCCGGCGCTGTCCGTTTGGTCGTTCCGCTTCGTTCCGGGGCCAATCCCCGCTGACGATGTGATCGGAAATCCGCGTCTCCCCGTGGTCCGCCGGGCGACCCGGCCCGACCGTCACTGCCCTGATGCGCGCAAGTATGGGCCTGAAGCGGTCCAAGGCGTGCATTTTGGGTGGGAGACAGGCGAAGACTTAGCGCGGGAACGTGGCGTTTCCAAGGGGATTGTTTGGGGCCGTCTACATCTTCGGAATGGGATTGGTCCTCGGGTCCGGGCCGTTGGTGACCACGCGGTCGCGGTCGGACAGGTCCTTGACGACGATGACGTTCGCGAAGCCCGCCGCCTCGAACAAGGTCTTGACCTGCGGGCCCTGGTCCCAGCCGATCTCGACGGCGAAGATCCCGTCGGGGCGCAGGATGCGGCGGATCTCGGGGGCCAGCTCGCGATAGGCGACGAGGCCGTCGGGGCCGCCGTCCAGCGCCAGCAGCGGGTCGTGCTCGCGGACTTCGGGGTCCAGGCCGGGGATGTCGCCCGAGGGGATGTAGGGCGGGTTGGACACGACCAGATCGAAGCTGTTGTCGCCGAAGCCCGCGGCCCATTCGGTGCGCAGGAAGGTCGCGCGGTTGTCGAGCTCCAGATTGGCGGCGTTCTCTTTCGCCACCGCGATCGCTTCCGAAGAAATATCTGTTCCCACGCCTCGCGCTCCGGCGCGCTCAGCGAGAATGGCCAGCAGGATGGCGCCCGAGCCGGCGCCCAGGTCGATCATCTCGAAAGCCTTGTGCGGCGGGAAGGCCAGCATGACGACGTCGAGGATGGCCTCGGTGTCGGGGCGGGGGCTGAGCACGTCGGGGGTGACGTTCAGCATGATCTTCCAGAAGCCCTTCTTGCCGAGGATGCGCGAGACGGGCTCGCGGCGCAGGCGGCGCTCGACAAAGGCGTCGAGGGCGGCCTGCTGGTCGGGCGTCACCACACGATAGGGGTCGGTCAGGATGTCGGTGCGCGAGCAGTCGGCGGCGACTTCCAGCAGGAGGCGGGCGTCGATCGACGGGCTGTCGATGCGGCCGGTCTTGAGCGCCGCGGTCGCGGCCTTCCAGGCGGTGACGAGGGTCGGGGCGGTCATGGCCGGATCTCCAGGGGGTCGCCCACGGCGATGCGTCCGCCCGTCTCTATCGAGACGTACAGGCCGCACAGCACATGTCTGTAGTGTTCGAATAATGAAGCGCAGACGTCGATGTCGCGTTCACCGGTTTCGGGATTTGCGTGGGTTGCGGCGCAGCGGGTGATCGGCTTGACGCCTTTCAGGGCGACCTCGCCGACGGCGATGTCGCGCCCGCTCCAGCCGTTCTCGATCCACGGCTCCAGCCCCTCGATCCAGAGGTTGGCGCGGAAGCGGCGCGGGTCGAGCGGGCGGCCGATCCTGCGCTCGAGGTCGCGTACGCTGGCGAGGTTGAGGATCGATGCGAAGCCGTTGCGGCTGTCCATGAAGCGATGGCGGTCTCCGGCCGGGATCGTCCGCAGCGGACCTTCGACGGCGTCGCCGAGGAAGTCGGTCAGCCAGGTGTCGAACCGGGCCCGCTCGCCCGGATCGGACAGGCGGACGGCGAGATCAGGCCGCCCGTCGGCCTCGACCGTCATCACGTCGCTGGTTTCGTCCCAGCAGGTCCGGACGCGCGCCAGCGCCGGATCACGCATCAGGACTGTGAACCGCGTCTTCGGGAGCTGTGTCGGCGCCGCGGGGTCAAACCCGGTCGGGCCATCCTCGACGGCGTACATCCGGTCGCCGGGAAACCAGCCGCCGGTCGGCAGGTCGGCGGCAGCCAACGGCTCGGGCGTGAAGCCTTTAACTGGATGGCGCCAGAGGGCGGCTACGGCGGCGTCGGTCATTCTGTTCGCTTGACGCGGACGCCCGCAGATTTCAAGTCGAAGGGGGGCGGAACACGGTCCCGACCGGAGCCGTTGTCGCGTCGATGCGAAGTCAGTCGGGACACAAGGGCGGCCGCGGGCCGTGGGGGATGATCGGAGCCATCGCGGGCGGACTGGCGGCCGGAGCCGGGGCGGCGCACCTCATCTATACGCGCGGGCACAAATTCGGGTTCGAGTTGCGCCGGGAACGGCCCGAGCCGGTCCCTGCGCCCCTGCCGACGCCCGAGGATTTCGACGCCAGGGAGCCCGGCCGCGGCCGTCTGGCGCAGCGACCCGAGCATATCCCGCACAAGGGCTGGACCGACATCTTCTGGCGGCTGGGCGTGTCCTATTTCGGTGACCGGATCGGGTTTCTGGCTGGAGGCGTGACCTTCTTCGTCATGCTGTCGCTGTTCCCGACGCTGGCGGCCTTCGTGACCATCTACGGCCTGTTCGCCGATCCGACCGACGCCTACGCGCGCGTGTCCTTCCTGTATTCGGTGATGCCGTCGGGGGTGGCGCAGTTCCTGTCGGGCGAGATGCAGCGGCTGGCCGAGAACTCCAACACCGCCCTCACCTTCACCCTGGTCTGGACCCTGGCCCTGTCGCTATGGACGGCGAACGGGGCGATCAAGGTGCTCTTCTACGGGCTGAACGTCGCCTATCACGAGGTCGAGAAGCGCAACATCGTGCGCTACAACCTGATGTGCATGGCCTTCACCATCGGCGGGCTGGCGTCGATCCTGCTGGTGGCGGCGGTCATCGTCGGTGTTCCGCTGGTGCTCGGGGTGTTCGGCTGGGCGGCGGAGTGGAGCTATCTGGCCCCGTTCCGCTGGCCCGTTTTGCTGCTGGTCTACGGGGCCGCGCTCACCCTGATCTACCGGATGGGACCGTGCCGCCAGAGGGCGCGCTGGCGTTGGCTGACCCCCGGGGCGATCTTCGCCGCTCTTCTCAGCCTGACCCTGTCGCTGATCTTCAGCTGGTATCTGCAGACCTTCGTGCGCACGGCCTCCTATGGCCCGCTGGCGGCGATGATGGGTTTCCTGCTGTGGACCTGGCTGAGCGTGCAGATCATCCTGATGGGCGCCGAGCTGAACGCCGAGATCGAACACCAGACGGCGGTGGACACGACCACGGGCGATCCGGTGGCTATCGGCGAACGGGGCGCGGTGGTGGCCGATACAGTGGGGCCGAAGCGCGGCTCGCCGGCGGCGCTGAAGTTCACCCTGAAACACGCCGAGGCGCTGTCGGACCGGCTGTTGAAACGCCGGATCAGGAAGGGCTAACCGAGCTACTCCTTACTCAGGTAACCCTTCGCCAAGCTCGAAACCACAGCGCCAAGGGTTCCGCTGAAAATCACCGACTGAACTTTGGAAAGCTGAGGCTCAGTAAGGAACGGCCAAGGCGTGAGATAATGCCAGCACCAGACCATAAGGCCAGCCACGAGGATGGCCCAAAAAAGATACGTCGACCAAACGATAAGGCGTCCGCTCGCTTTCTTAAACTGGAGACGATTGCGCTTATCCTGTTCCAGAATCTGGGCATCAAGGGGGTCTGTCTGATCTTCGAGCTGCGCGAGAGTATCATCTTCCCACGGCTCTTCCGCTTTCCATTCTTCTGTAGGAGGTGGGACGTCGGTCATGCAGCTTCGAGCACGTTCTTTGCAATAGCCTCGCTGTAGTGGCGGCGGATGAGCTCATTCGGGATGACCAAATTCGCGATGCCTGGACGCCAGACCTGTGACCACGGACTGCCGGGTCGATGGGTCAAGTTTGACAGCGCCGGCCCCGAAAAATTCCCGTAAGTTGCAAACACTCCCTGAATAGTTCCGCTTTCGAGGGCTGTCGGCTCGGACTTGTCGAAGTAACTAACCGGAAGCCGGCCAACAATGTTGCGGCTACCGAACTGCTTCATGTTTTGGTACAATGAGCGAATTACAGGGCCGTACTGCCAAGCCTGAACGTCTTCGGTAAGCAACGGCGTAGCGTGCCTACCCAAGAACATTCCATGGGACATATAGACGTGCTTCATCACCTGCAAAGGCGTTAGCTGAACGCCATAGCGCGCCGCTTCATCGAGAACGATATTTGCTGCCTTCGTTGCGGAAATCATGTGGCGTTCACCGTCCGTTCCTGCCCTGTTATATAGGAACTGGTTACCAAACGCACTACCGATGAGCCGGACAGTCCAGTCTCAGCCGAACTCGGCTTCAAGATCGGCCAGACGTGCGGCCTGGTCCTCGGCGATCAGGGCGTTCAGGAGGGGGTCGATGTCGCCCTCGAGGATCTGCGGCAGGCTGTGCAGGGTCAGGCCGATGCGGTGATCGGTCACCCGCCCTTGCGGGAAGTTATAGGTGCGGATGCGTTCGGACCGGTCGCCCGAGCCGACCTGGGATTTGCGCGAATCGGAGCGGGCGTCGTCCTTCATCTGGCGCTGCATGTCGTAGAGGCGGACGCGCAGGTTCTTCATCGCCTTGTCGCGGTTCACGTGCTGCGACTTTTCCGAGGAGGTCACCACGATCCCCGAGGGGAAGTGGGTGATGCGCACGGCCGAGTCGGTCTTGTTGACGTGCTGGCCGCCCGAGCCGGAGGCGCGGAAGGTGTCGATGCGGATGTCCTTGTCCTGAATGTCGATCTCGACGTCCTCGACCTCGGGCAGGACGGCGACGGTGGCGGCCGACGTGTGGATGCGGCCTTGCGCCTCGGTCGAGGGCACGCGCTGCACGCGGTGAACGCCGCTTTCGAATTTCAGCCGGCCGAAGACGCCGTCGCCGGTGACGGTGGCGATGATTTCCTTGTAGCCGCCGGCGTCGCCCTCGGTGGCGGAGTCCAGCTCGACCTTCCATCCGCGCGTGGAGGCGTAGCGGGAGTACATGCGGAAGAGGTCGCCGGCGAACAGGGCCGCCTCGTCGCCGCCGGTGCCGGCGCGGACCTCGAGCACGGCCGAGGCGTTTTCGTCGGCGTCGCGGGGGGCCAGCAACAGGGCGACGTCCCGCTCCATGTCCGGCAGGGTTTCCTTTAGGGCCTGAAGCTCGTCAGCGGCCATCTCGGCCATTTCGGGGTCGGCCGCCATGGCCTCCAGATCGGCCATTTCCGCCCGTGTCTTCGCCAGCGCCATGACCGCGTCGGCCACCGGCTTCATCTCGGCGTGCTCTTTCGAGAGGCGCACGATCTCCTGGCCGTCGCTGGCCGCACCCATGCGCGCCTCCACCTGGTGGAAGCGGTCGAGCACCTGATCGAGCCGGGCCTGGGGCAGTCGCAAGGGGGAAACACCTCTTCAATCGGAGGCGGTGTTTACTCCGCCCGATACGGCCGTGTCGATGCAGCGCGGCGATGGCGTGATCGTGACCGGCCGCCACAAGGCAGTCAGCCCGGTTCGCTGATACAGTTCAGCCTGGCTGGGCTACAGGGCTGTCACGGCGCAAACCACCGCAACCAATGGCGCGGCGGGGCTTTGCGTCCGGCGAGCCCGGCTGTCTTAGATTGGACTGGATGGAAACCTTCCTACTGTTCGTCGTGGTCGGCGCATTGGCCCAGGCGGTCGATGGAGCGCTGGGCATGGCCTATGGCGTGATCTCGTCCTCGGTGCTGCTGGCCCTCGGCGTGCCGCCGGCGATGGCGTCGGCCAGCGTGCACGGGGCGGAGGTCTTCACCACCGCGGCCTCGGCAGGCAGCCATGTCTGGCACAAGAACGTCGACTGGCGACTGCTGACGCCGCTCGCACTGGCCGGCGTGCTCGGCGGCTGCCTCGGCGCCTATGTCCTGACCGGGATCGAGGGCGACGTGATCAAGCCCTTCATCGTCGCCTATCTGGCGGTGATCGGCGTCTATATCGTTTGGCGGGCAGGGCACGACATCAAGCCCCGGCGCCTGCCCTCCTGGGTGATGGCCCCGACCGGAGCCGTCGGGGGCTTCCTCGACGCCGTCGGCGGCGGGGGGTGGGGGGCCACGGTTTCCTCGACCCTGGTGGCGGCGGGACAGGAGCCCCGCCGCGCCATCGGCACGGTCAACACCGCCGAATTCTTCCTGACCGTGGCCATCAGCGCGACCTTCGTCTGGGCCCTGCTCACCGGCCACTGGGCCGAGGCGGGCGCGCTTGAGAACCATGCGGCGGCAGTGGGCGGTCTGGTGGCCGGCGGCCTGCTGGCGGCGCCGTTCGCGGGCGTCATCACCAAACGGGTGCCGCGAAAGATCCTGACCTATGCGGTCGGCTTTGTGCTGCTTGCCCTGGCGGGATTCCAGGGTCTGCAGCTGGCGGGCGTGCTGGCCTGAACGACGAAGGGCGGGACGGACACGCGCCGATCCCGCCCCTCCTTGCCGCTCAACGTCCGGTCTGGTTCGAGGGCGCGGCGGCGGCGGCCTGACGGGCGCGCTCGGCCTCGGCTGCATCCCAGGCGGCCTGGGCGGCAGGAGTGCGCAAAGTTACGACCAGCGGGTTCGGCGTCAGGTCATTCATGGCTCCCGACGAGGCGTCGACCACACCGCCGACGACGCCGCCGAACAGAAGATTGCCGGCAAGGCCCGCCGCACCGCCTCCCGAGATGTCGCTGCTGATCTGATGCGTCTGGGACGCATAGCCAGCCATCGAGATAGTGGCGTGGAAGGCGTCCTTGCGTGGCATTCGGAAGGTGCAAGGCGTGGCGTCGCACTGGAAGCCGTTCGAGGTCGAGACGCGGGCGCCGGGCGGCTCGCTCTGTACTGTGAACTCCTGGCTCGAGCCGCGCGTAATCGTCGCGCAGGCCGGAAGCGACAGCGCCACGCCGATGAGCGCAAGCGCGCGCACGCCGGAGCGCGCGAAGCGGTTGGAAAACATTGAGACCCCCAGAGGTACACAGCCCCCCACCCCGGCGAGCCTCCTGGCTACTTGGCATTGCAGATTGAGGGCGATCAATCACTCCCGGAACGCGATCACCCGTCTCAAGCCGGTCGGGTTTCCGCAAAGCTGGGCCGGGTTTCCAGAGCGGCCTTAAGCGCAACAAGTCCGGGCCGGCCGGTCGCCAGATCAAAGCCGGGATGCCGGAAGCCGATCCAGGTCACAGCCACGCCCGCGGTGATAACCCCCATGTCCAGCCGGGCCGGATCGGGGCGGGCGGCCTCCAGCGCATCGAGGGCGCGGCCAATGTTTTCGGTCCAGCGCGCGATCCACATGGGCGAACGCTCGCTCTCGGGACGGCGCAACTCCAGCAGCAGTTTGACGCCCATCTCCAGCGCCTGATTGCCCAGGGTCTCCAGCCTGCGCACGCGTAGCCGGTCGGCGGCGTCGACCGGGAGCAGTCGCGGGCCGTCGCCGAGGGCGTCGAGGTATTCGCAGATCACCGGGCTGTCGTTGAGCGGCAGGCCGTCCTCCGCGATCAGGGTCGGGACCTGAACGACCGGGTTGGAGGCCAGCAGCTCGGGCGCATTGGCGTAGGGATCGACCGCGATCTCCTCGATCCGGCCGATCAGCCCCTTCTCACGGGCGACAATCCGGCATTTACGGGCGAAGGGAGACGGGGCGGAGATGTAGAGTTTCATGGTCACTCGGCGGCGACGAGGGGTTTGGTTTCGGCGGCCTTGCGCGCGGCGTCCAGTTCGGCGGCACGGGCTTCGACCAGTTCGACGATGTGATCGATCATGCCGTCGTTGTGCTGTTTGTGGGCCATCTTGCCGTTGACATAGACCATGCCCGAGCCGGCCCCGCCGCCGGTGAAGCCAACGTCCGTGTACAGAGCTTCACCCGGTCCGTTGACGACGCAGCCGATGATCGACAGCGACATGGGCGTGGTCACATGGGCCAGCCTCTCTTCGAGGATGCCGACCGTCTCGATGACGTTGAAGCCCTGACGCGCACAGGACGGGCAGGCGATGATGTTGACGCCCCGGTGGCGCAGGCCCAGCGATTTGAGGATGTCGAAGCCGACCTTGATCTCCTCGACCGGGTCGGCGGCCAGCGAGACCCGGATGGTGTCGCCGATGCCGGCCCAGAGCATATTGCCCATGCCGATGGCCGATTTGATGGTGCCCGAGCGCTGCGGGCCCGCCTCGGTGACGCCGAGGTGGAGCGGGCAGTCGATGGCATCGGCCAGAAGCTGATAGGCGGCGACGGTCAGGAAGGGGTCGGAGGCCTTCACCGAGATCTTGAACTCGTGGAAGTCGTGGTCCTGCAGGATGCGGGCGTGGTTGAGGGCGGACTCGACCATGGCCTCGGGACAGGGCTCGCCGTATTTCTCGAGCAACTCTTTTTCCAGCGAGCCGGCGTTGACGCCGATGCGCATGGAGCAGCCGTGGTCGCGGGCGGCCTGGATGACGTCCCGGACGCGATCGGCCGAGCCGATATTGCCCGGATTGATACGCAGACAGGCGGCGCCCGCCTGGGCGGCCTCGATGCCGCGCTTGTAGTGAAAATGGATGTCGGCGACGAGCGGGACCCGCGACTCGCGGGCGATGGTGCGGAAGGCGGTCGTCGAGGCCTCGTCAGGGCAGGAGACGCGCACAATGTCGGCTCCGGCCTCTTCCAGCTGGCGGATCTGCTCCAGCGTGGCCGCCGCGTCGGAGGTCGGCGTATTGGTCATCGACTGGACGCTGATCGGCGCATCGCCGCCCACGGGGACGGAACCGACCATGATCTGGCGGCTCTTGCGGCGCTCGATGTGGCGCCACGGGCGGATATGCGAAAGTTCAGCGCTCATGAGGGCCGCAACATAGGGCTTCGATTGCGGCATGGCCACGACGCCAGACTGCAATCAGCCGGCCGTGCTCGTGACGACCGCCGTCTGGACGGTGGCGGCGCGGGCCTGGGCCTCAGCCTGGGCGGCCTGGGTGCGGGCCGCGACCTCGGCGGCGGCCTGACGGGCCAGGGCTTGGGCGCGGGTGTTCAGCTGGCTGAGCGGCGTCTGCTCAGCCGTCAGCGTGCCGCCGTGCTCGCCGTTCAGATAGACGTCGAAGTCGGTGAAATGGCTCGAGACGTCCACGACAGCGGCGACGCCGGCAGGGGCGCGCCAGGCGTCCCCGGCGGCCAGCTGGCGGGCGAACAGCACCCGGCCGTCGGCCATGCGGACCACCAGACTGGCGGCCTTGCGGGCCTGGATCACGACCTGGGAGGCGTTGGCCGAAGCGCCGTAGATGGCGCCGCGGGGATTGAAGGCCCGCTGCACCGGCACCGCGCCGGCGGAGGCGGCCGCGATGGCTTCAGGCGAGGCAGGATCGACGCCGGTCAGTTCGGCTTCCAGGCCCGGCGTGATGTAGAGGGCCGGAATGGTCTGGTCGGGCGGCGCCGGACGCGGCGCAGTCAGGCTCAGGGCGGCGGGCTGGCCGGGCACGGCGCCCAGGGTCCAGCTTTCAGGAATGGCGGTGAGATCGGACGGCTGGGGCGCGCGCATCAGGCTGACACGCTGGAAGACATTCCAGCCGACAACGGCGAGGACCAAGGCCAGGCCGGCCGCAATCAGACGCGGGGAGTAACGGCGAACCTCCTCGAAGGCGACGCCGACGGGGGCCTGGAGCGGCACCGAGGGATCGGGGCTTTCACGCTTGAACCGCTCGACCGCGAGCTGTTCGTCGAGGCCCAACGAGCCGGCGTAGGCGCGGACATAGCCGATGGAGAAGACGCGGTTGGGCAGGGTCGAGAAGTCGTTCTGCTCGAGCGCGGTCAGATAGCGCGACGGAACGCGGGTGATGCTGGACAGCTCGGCCAGGGAGCGGCCGGAGTGTTCGCGGGCGATCCGCAGGCCGTCGCCCAGAGTCGGGGCTTCGGTGACGGAAGGAACGACATCCTTCCAGTCTGGATGAGCCTTGAGCTCTTCGGGGGTAGCCCCCGTATCCAGCGCCATTACGCCTGACCCCACACTCGGCGAGCGCGAGGGTTCCTCACGCGTCGCCATACTCGAACCAGCGGCCTGTATCATATCGGGATGACAGTTCCGGCCTGCCCCCGCAGACCACCAGGTTCCGGCTTGTGGATAACTCATTTGAGCCGCCCGATCAACGATTTGTTAGGCATCCCGGCCGTGTCGGACCGGGACGGTTCAGATCGTGACGTTCAACTTTCGGGCCAGGGATTCGAGCTCGCCCCGGATCGAGCCGGCGGAGGAGCCCAGCAGGTTGGCCATGCCGCGCCGGGCGGCCGTCAGATCGGCCGACAGTATCATCCGCTTGACCGGGCCGACCCCGCCCGCAGGGGCTGACAGGCGGGTGAAACCCAGGGTCAGCAGGGCGAAGGCCTCAAGCGGTTTGCCCGCCATTTCTCCGCATACGGACACGGGCGTGCCGGTATCGGCGCATTTCTTCTGGATCTCGGCGAGGGCGCGCAGGGCGGGCGGCGACAGGGGGTCGTAACGGTCCGACACCAGCGGGTTCGTGCGGTCGGCGGCGAACATGTACTGGAACAGGTCATTGGTCCCGACCGAGACGAAGTCTGTCAGCGGCAGAAGCGCATCGAGGTGCCAGAGCAGCGACGGGCATTCGATCATGGCCCCGACGCGCAGCAGGGCCGGAAGGTCCCGGCCCCTCCGTTTGGCCCAGGCGCATTCGACATCGACCAGTTCGCGGGCGGCCCGGAACTCGTCGACCGTGGCGATCATCGGGAACATGACACGCAGCTCCCGGCCGGCGGCGGCCGTCAGCAGGGCGCGCAGTTGCAGCCGCAGCAGGCCCGGCCGATCAAGGCCGAGGCGGATGGCGCGGCGACCGAGGGCCGGGTTCTCTTCCCGCGCGGTCTCCAGATAGGGCAGCACCTTGTCGCCACCGATATCGAGGGTGCGGAAGGTCACGGGCCGGTCGCCGGCGGTGTCCAGGACCAGTTTGTACAGGGCTGTCTGGCTGGTCAGCCGGGGCAGTTCCTCGGACACCATGAACTGGAATTCGGTGCGGAACAGACCGATGCCCTCGGCCCCGGTGGCGTCCAGATTCTCGAGATCGACGGCCAGCCCGGCATTGGTCAGGACGGTGACGCGGGTCCCGTCGAGTGTGACAGCCGGGACGTCGCGCAGCTTGGCGAACTCGGCCTGGCGCGCGCTGCGGACCAGCATGCGCGACTGGACCGCGGCGAGCATGTCGGGGCGCGGACGCAGATAGGTCTCGCCGGTCTCGCCGTCGACGATGACCAGATCGCCCTCGGACAGGCGGTCGCGCACGCCCATGATGCGGCCGACGCAGGGGATCTGCAGGGCGCGGGCGACGATGGCGGCGTGGCTGGCGGCCGAGCCCTCTTCCAGCAGCAGGCCCCGCAGCTTGTGGCGGGGGTATTCGAGCAGGTCGGCCGGGCCGAGGTTGCGGGCGACGAGGATGGCGTCGTCGGGCAGGTCGCGTTCGCCGGGCTTGTCGCCGGCCAACACCCGTAACAGCCTGTTCGCCAGATCCTCGAAGTCGTGCAGCCGTTCCTTGATGTAGGGGTCGCGGGCCTGGGCGAAGCGGGCGCGGTGCTCGTTGCGGACGCGGTCGACGGCGGCCTCGGCGGTCAGGCCGGTGCGGACGGCCTCCTCCAGCGACCGGTTCCAGCCCCGGTCGTCGGCGAACATGCGGTAGGTTTCCAGCACCTCGAACGGCAGGCCCGCCAGCTTGCCCTGACCGCCGTCGAGGATGGAATCGATATTGGCCTTGAGCCCGACCAGCGCCTCGCGCAGGCGGATCTCCTCGACCTGCTGGTTCTCGGCCAGAAGGTTCTCGGGCGCGACGGGGGCCTCGTGCAGGATGACGTGGCCGTAGGCGAGGCCCTCGGCGAAGCGCTGGCCCTTGAGGCGTTCGGGCCGGTGTGGCGCCACCTCGATATCGCGCAGCTCGTCCTGGGCGAGCAGTTCTCCGGAGGCCACGGTCTCGGCCAGGACCATGGCGATGGTCTGGATGTCCTCGACTTCCTCGTCGTCATAACGCCGCTCGGAGCGGTTCTGGACGACCAGCACACCGATGGCCCGGCCGCCGCGCAGCAGGGGGGCGCCGAGGAAGGCGTGATAGGGGTCTTCGCCCGTCTCCGGCCGGTAGGCGAAGCTGGGGTGGGTCGGCGCGTCCGAGAGACTGATCGGGGCGGCGGTGCGCGCCACCTCGCCGACCAGACCCTCGCCGGGGCGCAGGCGGGTGGTGTGGACGGCTTCGGGCTTCAGGCCCTGGGTGGCGAACAGCTCGAGGTCGCCCGAGGCGCGCCGCAGATAGATCGAACAGACCTCGGCCACCATCGACTGGGCGATGATGCGCACGACGGTATCGAGCCGGTCCTGGGCCGGCGACGCCCCGGCCATGGCTTCGCGAATCTGGCGAAGGAGGTTCCGTGGCCCCGTCGTCAATCCGCCAACCGGCATGGCCCCTCCTGATGAACGACGCCGCAGATGGGCGCCGTCCGGCTCAATTCCTAGACTTCTTCGAGTCCATAGGCCGCATGAAGCGCACGAACGGCCAGTTCTGCATACGCTGCATCGATAAGTACGCTGATCTTGATCTCGGATGTCGAGATGGCCTGAAATTTCACGCCCTTGTCGGCGAGGGCCCGGAACATGGTCTGGGCCACGCCGGCGTGGCTGCGCATGCCCACGCCGACGACGGAGACCTTGGCCACATCCTCATCGACGCGCAGCTCCTCGAAGCCGAGCTGGGCCTGGGCCGCACGCATCAGCTCGGCGGCGCGGCCGGCGTCGCGGCGGCCGGTGGTGAAGGTCAGGTTGACCGCCCCCTCGCTGCGCGCCTGGCTCTGCACGATCATGTCGACATTGACGTTGGCCTCGGCCAGCCGGGTGAAGACGTCGGCCGGAGCCTCGACCCGGTCGGACAGACCCAGCAGGGTGATACGGGCCTCGTCACGGCTCATGGTCACGCCGGATACGATGCGTTTTTCCACGATTTCCTCCTCGTCGCAGATCAGTGTGCCGGACTTGGCGGGCAGGACGCCGTTTTCGTCGGGTTCGATAAAGCTGGAGAGCACCCGCAGCGGGACGCGTTTGGCCATGGCCAGTTCGACCGAGCGGGTCTGGAGCACCCTGGCCCCGAGCGAGGCCATCTCCAGCATCTCCTCATAGGAGATCTTCTCGAGCCGACGGGCCTTCGATTCGATGCGGGGGTCGGTGGTGTAGACGCCGTCGACGTCGGTGTAGATGTCGCAGGGGCATTCCAGCGCCGCGGCCACGGCCACAGCCGAGGTGTCCGAGCCGCCGCGGCCGAGGGTGGTGATCCGGCCCGAGCGGCTGACGCCCTGGAAGCCGGGCACGACGGCGATCTCGCCCTGATCCATGGCGGCGCCCAACACCTCGCCCGGCACGTCCTCGATGCGGGCGCGACCGTGGGCGTCGTCGGTGAGAATGGGAATCTGCCAGCCCATCCAGCTGCGCGCGTTCAGCCCCATGTTGCGCAGGGTCAGGGCCAGCAGGCCGGCGGTGACCTGTTCGCCCGAGGCGACGACGATGTCGTATTCGTCGTCGGACAGTTCGATGCCCTGCCCCGGCCGGCCGGCGCCGTCGGTCCAGGCGACCAGTTCATTGGTCTTGCCGGCCATGGCGGAGACGACCACGGCGACCTGTTTGCCCGCGGCGGCCTCGGCCGCGACGATGCGGGCGGCGCGACGGATGCGTTCGAGGTCGCCCATCGAGGTGCCGCCGAACTTCATCACCAGTCGCGTCGTAGCTGGCCGCGTCATCGTGGCGGATCGCCCCATCTTGCGTGGATGGCCGCGCGGGTTCATCCCTCGGCCCATGGCCGCTTCTAACGACACGGTATCGGCGCGCAAACCCCAAAGCGGCGCGGAATTCGACGACGGGGCCGCCGGTCCCTCGATCGATCCCGCGGACGTGGCCCGGTTTTCGGCCCAGGCGGCGGAATGGTGGGACGCGCACGGACCGTTCGCGCCGCTACACCGGTTCAACCCGGCCCGGCTGGCCTTCGTGCGCGACCGGGCCGCGGAGCGGTTCGGGCGCGACGTGAAGACGCGCGGCGCCTTCGACGGCCTGACCCTGCTCGACATCGGTTGCGGCGGCGGGCTGATCGCGGAGCCGATGCGGCGGCTGGGGTTCGCGGTCACCGCCGTCGACGCGTCAACCGAGAACATCGGCACGGCGCGGGCCCATGCGGAACAGCAGGGTCTGGACAT
The DNA here is from genome assembly GCA_030856285.1 of Pseudomonadota bacterium. Lineage (GTDB taxonomy): Bacteria > Pseudomonadota > Alphaproteobacteria > Caulobacterales > Caulobacteraceae > Brevundimonas. Next base: position 3,017 of record JALYPS010000377.1, on the reverse strand, counting down.
CGCCTATCGGGCGGCGACGGTGGAACAGCTCGAGGCCGAGGGCGCCGGGCCGTTCGATGTGGTGCTGACGCTCGAGGTGATCGAACACGTGGCCGATCCGGAGGCCTTCATCCGCGCCTGCTCGCGGCTGGTGAAGCCCGGCGGGATGATGATCGTCGCCACCTTGAACCGGACGCTGAAGTCGCTGGCCCTGGGCAAGGTCGCGGCGGAATACATCCTGCGTTGGGTGCCGGCGGGGACCCACGACTGGAGCCAGTTCCTGAAGCCGGACGAGATCCGGCTGATGCTGTCGGAAGAGCCGGTCGCGGTCAGCGGACCGTACGGACTGGTCTATGATCCGTTCACGGATCGCTGGAGCGAGAGCGACGACGCCGGGATCAACTATATGATGGTCGCGACGCGGGACTGACAGCGTTCATCGGGGGTTCATCGACCTGACGTCGAAGTAACGGGACAGCCAAGCTTGACGGTGGGATGAGGGGCTTCCCGTCAGCTTCCAGCATCCGGATGCCCCATGAAACGCCTTCTCATCCTCTCCGCCCTGTCCGCCGCCCTCATGACCTCGGCCTGTATCACCGTGATCGACGCCGATGACAGCGACGACCTGGCCTGGCACGGCCAGAGCGCCCAGCCATTCGATGAAGCTCGCGCCGCCTGCCGCACCTCGACCGGCAAGGGTCAGCACAGCGACGAATTCCGCGCCTGCATGGTCGACAAGGGCTGGACCCGCAGCTAGTCGGTTAGCCGTCGCGCCATATAGCGCGCATCCGGGCCGTAGCCGGCCAGTTTGTCCGCCATGCCCGGCGGATCCTCCACCACAAAGCCGTGCCGTTCCCAGAACGGCGCGGCGTCGTTGACGGCCACGAGCGTCAGAGCCGGCCAACCGGCGGCGCAGGCGTCCTGCGCCAGCCGCTCAACGATCGGACGCGACCCGCCGCCGCCGCGGACCGCCGGGTCGAGCGCGAGGTCGTGCAGGTACATCACCGAGGCGTCATCGGGGATCCCATCGATCACAGTGTTGAGCGCCGGGGCGGCGTTGGCGGTCCACGGGTAGGCGACCAGATAGCCTCGAGGCTCGCCGCCCTCGCCGGCGAGCACGAAACAGCCTTGGGGATTCAACGCCAGCCGGTTTTTGAAGCAGTCGCGGCCCTCGAAATGGTCGGGGAAGCCGACGGCGGCGATGGCCGCGACAGCGTCCAGATCGGCCGCCGTCATCGCCCGCCAATTCAGGCGGGACAGCGCGCGTTCAGCGGGGCCGCTCTGAAGTTCCATTCCATGCTCCGCGCCTGCCCGTTGATTTCGCCCTCGATCCGGGCCTTGAGAGCGTCGCCCTCACGTTCATAGATCACCCGCGTCGGGAAGTCGTTTTCGGCGTTGGAGAAGACGGCCCGCGTCGGACCTGTCTCGGCGACGACGAAGACGGTGGGCGGGGCGCCGCCGGGCTGTCCGACATAGGCCAAGCCGCCCGGCGTCGGGCCTATGTGGGAGACTTCGAACGAGACGCGGCCGTTTTCGAGGGTCACGGCGTGGCCCGCCAGCAAGCCCCCGCGCGGGTCGCTCCAGGTCTCGGAGGCCTCGCGGCCATTGGAGCAGTCCAGCCAGTAGCCGGCGATCCATGACAGATCGGGCGTGGCCGCGGATGCAGTCTGGATCAGGGCGGCGGCAATTGCGGCGGTCAGCATGGAGAATTCCCCTCGGGTTGGCGGCGTCAGCGGCACCCTAGTGCGGCGAGAGCGGCCCGGGCTTGTAGGATTGCGACGCCAGCCGCCGCGCCAGACCGGCCTGGTCGCGGGCCCATTCGGTGGCGGTGCAGCCGAGGAAGCGGCGGAAGTCGCGGGCGAGCTGGGGCTGGTCGAAATAGCCGGCCTCCAGCCCCGCCTCGAGCCAGCCCAGGGCCTCCGGACCCGGCTCGGCGGCGAGGTCGAAGACGCGGCGAAAGCGGAGGATGGAGCGCAGGATGCGCGGCGGGACCCCTACCCGGTCGCGGAAGCGGCGTTGCAGCGCCCGTTGCTCGCCCGGCGAACGGTCCGTACCCGGACGATCACCGGCGGCGGCCTCGATCTCGGCGCGGACGTCCGGGTCGAGAGACCAGACCTTGCGGCGGCGGTGGTCTTCCAGAACCCGGACCATGACCTGGACCTGGGCCTCGGGATCGCCCGCGGGGGCCGTGACGCCGGCGAGGCGGGCGGTCATGTCGAGACGGCGGTCGGTCGCCTCGGCAGCCGGGTGGCCGAGCCAGTCGCGGGCGCCGTCGGGCTCGAAGCGGACGGCGACCAATTCCACCGGGCCGACCGGACGCAGGGCCAGCGGCCGGGTCATCTGGCCGGCGAACAGGGCCCGGGGCTGGAGGCGGAAAACCCCGTCATCGCCCTGTTCCTCATAGGGGGCGGCGATGTCGAGGATCAGTTCGGGGCAGCCGTCGGGGGCGATCCGCTGGACCGTCGGCTCGGGCGCTGGCGCGGCGTAGGTCCAGATCGCGCGAACGAAAGGCCGCAGCGCCGCGGGCGGTTCGAACTCCTGATAGCGATCCCCGTCCCCCATTGGTCAGTGAGCCTTGGCGGGATCAGGCGGGAGCGGCGGCAGGGCGGCGCACGGGACGCCGTCGTCCTTGAGCTTCTTCACCTCCGCGGGAGTCGCTTCGCCGTAGATTTCACGCTTCTCGGTGCGGCCTTCGTGGATGTCACGGGCCTCACGGGCGAAGGCGTCGCCGACATAGTCGAAATTCTGCTCGACGTGGGACCGCACTTCGCGGGCCATCTGCGTCATCATGGTCTGGACCTTGGCCAGGTCCTGAGCCGGGGCCGTCTTGCGGGTGCCTGACACCGCCGGGGACATGATCTGTTTGGAGACGCCGCGCGAGCCGCAGGCGGGGCATTCAACCAGCCCCCGCGCCGCCTGATCGTCATAGTCGGCCGAGGCGCCGAACCAGGCCTCAAAGCCATGGCCGCCGTCGCACTGGAGAGCGTAGCGGATCATGCCGGGGCCTGAAATTCGCGGTCGTGGGTCAACTGCGGCAC
>JALYPS010000375.1 GCA_030856285.1 Pseudomonadota bacterium | reverse complement strand
ACCATTGGGTGAGGACTTCGGGCCGCGGGTGATGACGGTCACCGTCAAGGGCGTGCTGGGCATGATCCCGGGCTTAGGTGGCCTACTTGCTGAGGTAGCTGGTCAGTTCATCCCCCAACAACGACTGGAGCGCCTTGAGGTGTACGGCCGGCATCTGAGCGCGCGCTTGGATCCTGCCAACGCCTGTCACATCGAGCGAGACGGGGTCAAAAGTGACGCGATCGCTTAACCAAAGGCGTAACAGCCGGGCGTCGCTCATGGGTGTAGTCATTTAATACGCCCCCTCCCCCCGAGTTTCCCCGAGTGGCCGCGCCCCGCTATTGGCTCATCTGGGATGTTGAGATTGTCCCTCAAGCGCGGTACCGGACTAATTGAACAAGCAGTCATGGACGCGCTTTCCCGCCGGGGATGGATTAGGATCAACTGCGGCGCGCGATCCGAAACCTTGTCTACGCGCCGCCCCACGCCTTTCCCGGACCGCATCCGGACCTGATGGAGCAGGCGGTCCACTATCGCGTCCCGGCCGACAAGGTCGATGAGCTGAACGCCTATGATGGAAGCGTCACCGTCTATCGCACCCAAGGCTATCTGACCGCCCGATGCGACAAGGAAGGCGCCAACTTCCTGGCGGTGAACCTTGCCCACGACATTATCACCGGCACCAAGACGGTGGCGGCGGCGCGCGCTTACTATGCAGCCGCCATAGCCGCCTCCAAGGCGGGCCGCATGGACCCCTATATGACGGAGCTGAAGTTCGCGCCGCAGGGCACCGGGGCCGCAGATCCCGATCAAGCCGCGGCCTAGTTCTATTCAGAGGCCGGGCCCGATATTAAACCGACGGTCAGCTTTCGCGTAACGGGAGTGGGGAGTTGACTTCGCCCACACCGAAGTGGGCCGCCGACGCACCGAATGGTCCGTTTCTCGCGGTCAGGTCAGGCCCCGACGTTGCCAGCCATCGCTTCTGCAAGAGCGAGCCCGATATCTTCGTGCCGGTAGGGTTTTTCGAGCGCGCGGCGTGTCCTGTAGCGATGCCTCAAACCGCCTTGGCCGTAACCCGTGGCAAAGACGAAGGGCACGCTTCGTAAGATGAGCGCGTCTGCGACCGGATAGACCTCTTCACCCGCGACGTTAACGTCCAGCAGCGCCACGTCGAAGAATTCGTTCTTGGCCAGCGCCAAGGCCTTAGATACGCGCGAGGCGCTGATGACGGAACAGCCAAGCTCTGTCAGAGCATCCTCGGCCATCATGGCGAGCATCATCTCGTCTTCGACCAGAAGGACCCTCATCCCTTCCAGAGACGTCAGAGATTTCGCAGCGGGTTTCATCAAATTTGCCCCACCGCCCCCAGCGGAACGGAAATCGAGCATTGTACTCCGGCGGCGAGGAAGTCGAGTCGTATCTCACCGCCCAGTTCGTGCTTCAGGCCCTGTTCGATCAGGCGCGAGCCGAATCCTCGCCGCCGGGGCGGTTGGACAGGCGGGCCACCGGCCTCGACCCAGCGCAGATTGAGCGTCCGCCGCTCACCTGACCCGTCCACCCGCCATTTCACCGTCAAATGCCCGTCCGTCGTGGACAGGGCCCCATACTTGGCGGCGTTGGTGGCAAGTTCGTGCACACCCATGCCCAAGGCCAGCGCGGTTCTGGAGTCCAGCAGGATGTCCGTGCCCGTCAGGGTCCAGCGCGGCTCGCCATCGCTATCGAACGGGGCGAGTTCCTTGCACAGGATGTCGCGCAAGGCCGCACCGCGCCAGTCGCTGAGGGTCAGCAGATTGTGCGTCTCGGACAGGGCGATGATCCGCTCGAAGAAGGCCGTCTTGAACTCAGCGGGGTCCGGGGTGCTGGCCAAGGTCTGCGCACCGATGGCCTGGACGGTGGCCAGGGTGTTCTTCACCCGGTGCGAGAGCTCGTGCATCAACAAATCGCGATGCGCGGACGCCGCCTGCTGGTCGGAGATGTCTCGCGCCACGGTCGAGGCGGCGACCATGACGCCGTCGCGGTTGGTCACGGGCGAGATGGTGAAGGCCAGGTGCAGCGTCTTGCCGTCCTTGCCCACCCTGTCGATGTCGAACTGCTCGACCCGCTCGCCGCTCTGCAGGCGTTTCAGCACGGCGGGAACGTCGTCCTTAAGGCCAGACGGCAGCAGCATGGCGATCGACTGGCCGATGGCCTCTGACGGCGCATAGCCGAACATCCGTTGGGCCGCCGCGTTCCAGCTGGTGATCCGCCCGTCCAGCGAATGGCCGATGATGGCGTCGGACGAGGAGTCCACGATCGCGGCCAGCCGGGCCTGTTCCTGCTCGTGCCGTCTGCGGTCCGTCACGTCGTTGAACGTAATGACCACGCCGTCGATGACGTTGTAGACCGTACGATAAGGACGGATCCGCATGATCAGGGAGATGTCCTCCTCGGCGATCCGCACCTCGCGCTCGACGACGGCAAGGGTCCGCAGCACCTCGCTCACGTCCCGACCCAAGTCGTCGTAGCCGAGACGGCTGACGATCTCCGTCAGCGGCCGGCCCCGGTCCGTGTCGCGCAGATGGAACAGGTCGGTCATCGCCGGGGTGAAGGCCTTGATGCGAACGGCTTCGTCCAGGAACACCGTGGCGATCTGGGTGCTGTCGAGGAAATTCTTCAGGTCACTGTTCAGTCGGGTCAGCTGCTCGTTCTTGCTAGACATTTCGGCATTGACGGTCTGAAGCTCCTCGTTGATCGACTGCATTTCCTCCTTGGAGGTCTCCAGCTCTTCATTCGAGGACTGCAGCTCTTCGTTGACCGACTGATATTCCTCGGACGCCGACTTGAGCTCCTCGTTGGCGGCCTCCAGATCGTCGATGGCGCCCTGGAACTGGGTCCGTGTCGTGGACAGTTCGTGTTCCTGGGCCTTAAAGGCGGCGTCGCGGGCGTAGGGCGGGGTGTCGACCAGTCCGTCGGGGATGGGTCCCGCGTCCTGAAACGCCACCAGACGCAGGTCGGGCGCGCCAGCCTCGCCGCCGGCGGCCTTGCCCCGGGTCGTGGCGAGGGTCTCGACGATGACGGTCACGGCGCGACGTACGCCGTCCAGCTTTATCGGCGTGGCCTCCAGCACGACCTGGCGTCTGGCCGCGCTGGTCTGTCCCAGAGCGATCCTGACGGACGGACGCAGCGCCTTTTTCAGGATGTCGAACAGATTGAGGCTGGCCGCCCCGGCCGCAGGCTCCAGATAGCGACCGGCCTCGCCGCCCGAAAAGCGGACGATCTGATCCTCATGGTCGATCACGACATAGACTGGCGCGAACCGCTCCAGCGCCCGGCGCGCGATCTTGTCCAGCCGATCCTCGCTGATCGCCGCAGGGAGCCGGACCCGGGCGGACTGAGCCGCAGCCGTTGCCGTTGCCGTTACCGCAGTACTCGCCGGTATGCTCGGCGAATACTGCGGTTGGCCGGCCCCTTCGCCGGCCAACCGCACGAACAGCCGTTGCTTCTTGTCGATGACGCCAAACCAGTTGGCCTGACGCGTGACGGCTTCCGACGATCCGAGGAACAGGATACCTCCGGGCCGGAGCGCATAGTGAAAGGTCCGCATCACCCGGTCCTGAAGCCCGGAATCCAAATAGATCATCAGGTTGCGGCACGAGATCAGGTCCAGCCTGGAGAAGGGCGGATCCTTGATGATGCTGTGCGGCGAGAACACGCACATGTCGCGAATGGCCTTGTTCGGGCAGTATTCGTCGCCGTCCTGAACGAACCAGCGCGCCAGCCGTTCGGGCGACACCCCCGTCATGGCCTTGCGGTATCGTCCGGTCCGGGCCAGGGCCACCGCGCGGTCGTCGATATCGGTTCCGAAAATCTGCACCACCGGGCCTGTGTCCCGGCGCTCCAGTACCTCCCTGACCAGGATGGCGATCGAATAAACCTCCTCCCCGGTCGAACAGCCGGGAACCCAGATACGCAGCGGATCGCCGGCGGGTTTTTTCTCAAGCATCGCTTCCAGCGCGACCGCGAGAGCCTGAAAGGCGGCGGGATCGCGGAAGAAGTCGGTGACACCGATCAGGAATTCGCGAAACAGCGCATCGACCTGATCGGGTTGGCCGCGCAGGTATTCGATGAAGGCGGGCACTGTGTCGATCTGCGCGACCTGCATGCGCCGCTGCGTCCGACGGATCAGCGTGCGGTCCTTGTAATGGCTGAAGTCGTGGCCGGTCCGGGTCCGCACCAGGGCGGTGACGGCGGCCAGATGCTCGGCCGCGTCGGTGCGGGCCCCTTCGCCGTCCTTGAGGGGGGCGACCTCGCAGATGTGGCGCTGATAGGCCATCAGCTTTTGCGCCATGTCTTCAACCGCCAGCACTTCATCGACCTGACCCGTCGCATCTGCGCTTTGCGGCATTCCGCTCTTGGGCTGATGGTCGAACTCGGCCTGGGCGATCGTATAGCCGCCCGCTTCCTTGATCGCCCGAATCCCCAGCGTGCCGTCGCTGCCGGTGCCGGCCAGGACCACGCCGATGGCGGTCTCGCCGAAGTCCTCGGCCAGCGAGTTAAAAAAGGTGTCGATCGGCCTGCGGTGCTGCCGCGGCGGCGCCGGGGTTTCGATCCGGATGCAGCGATCCCGGACCGTCAGCGTCGCATTCGGGGGAATGACATAGATGTGGTCGGGCAGGATCGGCGCGCCGTCGTCCGCCTGAACGACCGCTATCGTGGTAATCCGGCCCAGCAGTTCGACCAGCATGCTCTTGTGGTCCGGCGCCAGGTGCTGGACCAGGACAAAGGCGAGACCGCTATCGGCCGGCATAGCCCCGAAGAAGGACGAGAAGGCTTCAAGGCCGCCGGCGGACGCGCCGATGCCCACAACCAGTCCCCCGGTCCGCGGATCGCCCGCGGCGGACCCCGCCATGTCTGATGCGTCCCCTACCATTCTCTCCTGCCCCCGCGTCCAGCCATGAGCGCGCCCGTTTCGAGGCCCGGAGCGCGACCGCCGTCGAGCCTTCGTTGTTGATCCTATGACCAGGAAACGTTCGGGAACATCACAATCTGCTTCGCGGTCATACGCTAAGCGACCTTGGCCGTGATAGGTTGCTGCGGGGTCGAAGGGACGGAGCCTACAAGATCGCCAGTGTATCCAGCCCGCCCGTGTCGGGATGAATCCATTCCCGCTCGATCAGGCCGCGTAGCGGCTCGGTTTGATCCCTGGCTTCGCGCATGGCGGCCGTCCATCGCTCCCTGGCCGCCAGCGTGTCGTCCGTCGCCGCCTTGTCGGCCATCTGGCGGCACAGTTCTGCCCGTTCGCCGAGCGACCGCATGGCCATTTCCACCGACCGCTCAAGGGCCAGGAACTGTGCGGCCAGCATCACCTCGGCGGTATAGCGGTGACCTATGTGACACTCGAACAGGGCGATGGTGCCGAGGTCGCGCCGCCGAAGGGCACCGCCGCAGTCCGGGCAGGTGACGGCGATGGGCCGATGGTGGGTGAACTCTGCGGTCATCTCCGGGACCTGTGGGGTTGAGGTGGGCTGGGGTAGGTGGGCGGCTTGCGCCCGTTCGGAGACCAGTCGGACCAGAAGGGGCGCGATCGCCGCCACTGGCACACAGTGATCGACGGCCATATGCGCCATAACGCTGCGGGGCATGCTGGCGCTCTGCGCCTCTTCGGGGTCCTGCACGACGGCCAGACCGCCGCGCTGCTTCAACTCATACATGCCCGCCGTGCCGTCGTTCAGCCCGCCCGTCAGCATGACCCCGATCAGATCGGGACCGTAGGTCTGGGCGGCGCTGCGGAACAACGGGTCGATGGCTGGCCGGGCGAAATTCTCGCGCGGGCCCTTGGTCAGACGCATGACGCCCTCTTCCACCGTGAGGTGATGATCCGGCGGCGCGACATAGACCCGACCGCCCTCGACCGGATCGCCGTCGGCGGGATGCACCGCCTCGATCGGCCCCTGCCGGTTCAACAACCAGGGCAGATTGCTATTGTGCGCGCCGATGTGCAGGACGACGAGGACCGCTGCCGCGAAATCGGCCGGCAGGTCGCTGACGATGGCACCGATGGCGTCGACGCCGCCCGCCGAGGCTCCAACGACGATGACGGTGTGAGGCTTCATGGATGCCGAACGGACGGAATGGCGCGACGTTCCAGCCAAGCGGCGCGGCCAGAGCCCAAAGTGCTCAATGGGTCGGGCTCAGCATCTGCCACTCAGCCCGAAAGAGGACATCACCCCTAGCTGACATCCTCGGGGTCGGGATTCGGTTGCCTCGTAGC
>JALYPS010000456.1 GCA_030856285.1 Pseudomonadota bacterium | reverse complement strand
TCATCGATCTGAATTCGGAAGCCGCCCGCGCGGGCCATTTCCACCTCGATCCGGCGACCAAGGGCATCGGCGTGAACCGCCAGGGTGCCTTCGCGGAGTTCGTCGTCGCGCCGGCATTCAACGTCATCGAGCTGCCCGACGACGTGCCCTATGAAATCGGCTCCATCCTCGATCCGTTCGGCAACGCCGTACACACGGCCCAGCAGTTCGACCTGTTGGGCGAGGACGTGCTGGTCACCGGCGCGGGGCCGATCGGCATGATGGCCGCCGCCGTCGCCCGCCACGCCGGCGCCCGCACCGTGGTCCTGACCGACATCAACGACTTCCGGCTGGAACTGGCCCAGAAGGTCGCGCCGGGCGTCCGCACCGTGAACACGACCCGCGAGGACCTTCGCGACGTCATGCACGAGCAGGGCCTCAAGGTCGGCTTCGACGTAGCGCTGGAAATGTCGGGTTCGCCGATCGCCTTCAAACAGTGCGTCGACACCCTGATCATGGGCGGCGGCATGGCCCTGCTCGGCATACCGTCAAAGCCGATGGAGACCGACTGGGGCGCCATCATCCTCAAGGCCCTGACCATCAAGGGCGTCTATGGGCGCGAGATGTTCACGACCTGGCGCAAGATGCTGGGCCTGCTGAAGGCCGGCCTCGACCTGCAGCCGTTGATCACCCACCAGATGAGCTACGACCGCTATCAGGAGGGCTTCGAGGCCATGCGGTCCGGCCAGTCGGGCAAGGTCGTGCTCAACTGGGACAAGGCGGCCTAGGCGGGGAACGTGTGGTGACGGTGTCCCGCGGGATCGTCGCATTTCCGGAAGGCGAGGGGGCTGACGCTCGTGGGCGGACGCTGTTTGACGTCCTGGCCCTGGACGATGTCCGGCTGGAAGCAACCCATGACTTTATCCAGTGGCTGTTTCCGCTGACCGAGCCGTCGGGGGCCGTTTCCGACGCGCCGGTCCTCGGCCCTGCGGACATCGCGGCGATCCAGACCTCCAGCCTGGCCCAACGCGCCCTGGCGGTGGCAACCGACCGGATGGAAGCCTTCTATCGGAACACCCTCGGCTGGCTGGCGCCGAACGATCACAACCATCTGCGGATCACCCGGATCATCCGCTCCCTGCGCCTGTTGCGGGGCGACGAAGAGGCTGACGCCTTCCGGGATGCGATTCTGCAGCGGGTCGAGGCGACGCGGGCGCCGGTCAGCGCCCGCAGTCGCGGCTACTGGGCGACCGCCTAGGCGGGAGACGCCCTGTTGCTCTTGCCTGTGGCCATGAAGACGATGGCGGCGAAGACGATCATCCCCAGCAGCACAAGGGTCGGTCCGACGATCAGCCCGATCGGCGCGAGGGACATAAGGCTCTGGACCGCCAGCAGCTGGATCGCGAGGGCGGGCATGAAAATCAGGAAGCCCAGCACCGCCAGACCCAGATGGACCTTCGGCAACCAGCCCTGGGCCGCCTCGGGCAGGGCGCGATAGAACAGGCCGTACAGGAACATGGACACCCAGCCGAGCAGGTTGATGTGCGCGTGCACCGGCGAGGCCGCGAAGTTGTGGCTCGCGCCCATATAATAGCCGATCGAGACGCCGATCAGCGCGAACAGGACGCCGAAGCGCAGGAAGGCATTGGACATGTGGGTTCCCCTTTGAAATGCGACGGTCCGTAAACCGGCGTTCTCCCCAGGGATCAAGTTACATCCGATTCAGTTCAGCGGCGCAATCCGGGCGCGTCTGGGCCGGTTCCCCTTGACCCGCGGGCCGGGCCGCGAGAGGGCAGGGCGATGAACTATCGCCACAGCTTTCACGCCGGAAACTTCGCCGATATCGTCAAACACGCCCTGCTGCTCTGGCTGCTGGAGCGGCGGCAGGCGCAGGGCCCGGTCAGTGTGATCGACACCCATGCCGGGGCGGGTCTGTACGATCTGACGGGTGACGCCGCGCGCTCGAAGGAGGCCGAGGCCGGCATAGCCCGGCTGATGGCCGCCACCGACCGGCCGCCGCTGATCGAGGCGCTGGCTTCCGAGGTGGCGCGGCTCAATCCGGACGGCGTCGTGACCTTCTATCCTGGCTCGCCCCTGCTGATCGCCGGACGGCTGGGCGAGGACGACCGCTACGTCGGTTTTGAACTGCATCCGCCGGTGCTGGACCTGCTGACCGAAGCGCTGGAGGCCTTTCCCCAGGCCATGGCCCAGGGCGGGGACGGCTACGATCAGGCGCGGACATGGGCGGCGGAGGCGACCGGGCCCCTTGTCCTGATCGATCCGCCGTTCGAACAGCCGGACGACTACAACCGCGCCGCTGACGCCGCCGCCGCCATCGCGCGGGCCGATCCGCGGGCCACGGTGGCGATCTGGACCCCGCTGAAGGATATGGAGACCTTCGACGGCTTCCTGCGCCGGCTCGATCAGGCGGGCATCAAGCGGATGCTGGTGGCCGAGGCGCGGCTGCGGCCCCTGACCGATCCGATGAAGATGAACGGCTGCGCGGTGGTGGTGCTCAACCCGCCGCCGGGGGCCGAGGCGGCGGCCAATGAAGTCTGCGGCTGGGCCGCCTCGACGCTGGGCGGCGACGCAGCCCGGTCCGAGGTGTGGATGACGGGCTGATCGCCCTTCCTCCGCTGCGCGCCGACGCCCATATCGGGTGGAGCACTGGAGCGCCGCATGACCCGTATCGCCATCCTCGAGACCGGCGCGCCGCCGCCGGCGCTGGCCACGGCGCATGGCGACTATCCGGCCATGTTCCGCGACCTGCTGGGCGAGGGGTTCGACCTCGTGACCTTCGATGTCCAGGCCGGGGAATGGCCGGAGGCAGGAGCCTTCGACGCGGCGATCATCACCGGCTCGTCGGCCGGGGTCTATGAAACCGACGGCTGGATCGCCGAACTGCTGGACTGGATTCGCGCGGCGAAGGGACAGACGAAGCTGGTCGGCGTCTGTTTCGGCCATCAGGCCATGGGCCAGGCCCTGGGCGGACGGGTGGAGAAGTCGGACCGGGGCTGGGGCGTCGGCCTGCACCGCTATCAGGTGATCTCGCCCGAGCCCTGGATGACGCCGGCCGCCGCGACCGTAGCCATTCCGGCCTCGCATCAGGATCAGGTGGTCGAGAAGCCCGCCGACGCCCGCGTCCTGCTTCGTAGCGACTTCACTCCGTTCGCCGGACTGGCCTGGGGCGAGGACGCGATCAGCTTTCAGGCTCATCCGGAGTTCACCCCCGCCTTCGCGACCGCGCTGACGGCGGGACGGCATGACCGGATCGATCCGGCGCTGGTCGCGCGGGCAGTGGACAGTCTGAAGGCGGCGGACGATCGGGCGACGGTTGGCGGATGGATTCGCGGCTTCGTGTCGGCCTGAGGAGCATCGGTCATGCCTGACCCTGTCGGCTATTCCGGCAAGCCGCTGATCCGGAAGCTTGGGTTGAAGGACCTCCAGATCCTGAAGCCCATCGCGGCTCCCGACGCCTACGCAGGCTGGATCGAGCCGATGCCGCTTGGCGCGCTGGTCGATCTTGCCGCGGCTCAAGCCGATCTGGTCCACCTGTTCGTCCGTGACCGCGCCGATCTGGAGAGGGGCGCCGCGCCGGCGCTCGCCGCGGTGAAGCGGGGGGGCATGCTGTGGGTGTCATGGCCCAAGAACAGCTCGCCCCTGTTTCGCGACCTTACGGAGGACGGCTTGCGCGAGATCCTCCTCCCGACGGGCTGGGTTGATGTGAAGGTCTGCGCTGTCAGCGCCGATTGGTCGGGCCTGAAGTTCCTGAAACGCAAGCCCTAGGGCCACTTCACCACGGGCGGCATCGAGCTGAGGATCGACTCGACGTTGCCGCCGGTCTTGAGGCCGAACATGGTGCCGCGGTCGTAGAGCAGGTTGAACTCGACATAGCGGCCGCGCCGGACCAGCTGTTCCTCGCGCTCTTCGGCGGTCCAGGGTTCGCCCATCCGTCCGCGCACGATGGCGGAATAAGCGTCGAGGAAGTGCGTGCCGACATCGCGGGTGAAGGCGAAGTCGCGGGAATAGTCGCCGCTGTCGTGGTGGTCGTAGAAAATGCCGCCCGTGCCGCGCGGCTCATTGCGGTGGGGCAGCCAGAAATACTCTTCGCACCAGGCCTTGAACTTCGCATGCCAGGCCGGGTCGTGGGCGTCGCAGGCGGCCTTCATCGCGGCGTGGAAGGCGACGGTGTCAGGCGCGTCCGGGCGGCGGTCCACGTCCAAGACCGGCGTCAGGTCGGCCCCGCCGCCGAACCAGCTTTTCGTCGTGGCGATGAAGCGGGTGTTCATATGCACCGCCGGCACGCGCGGGCTGACGGGATGGGCGATCAGACTGATGCCGGTGGCGAAGAAGCGCGGATCCTCGGCGGCGCCGGGGACGGTCTTCGCATAGTCGGGGGGGAAGGTCCCGTGGACGGTCGAGACATGCACCCCGACTTTCTCGAACAGCCGGCCGTGCATCATCCCCATGACCCCGCCGCCCCCCTCGGCCCGATCCCAGGGCGTGCGCACGAACCGGCCGGGATCGCCGGGGAACAGGTCCGCAGGCGCTTCGTCCTCCAGCGCCTCGAGGCCGGCATGGATGCGGTCGCGCAGGGTCTCGAACCATGCGCGGGCTTCGGCCTTCCGGTGGTCAAGGGTGAGGTCGTCGGTGATCATTCGCTTCCTGTAGTCCGTCTGCCCGTTGACGCACCACCCCCGTCTGCCACTGTCCGCCGTCGTTCTTTCCGGGAGCCCGCCATGATCCGCACCGTCCTTCTGACCACTGTCGCCGCCGCGCTCATGGCCGGCCCGGTTCTGGCGCAGACCCCGGACGCGGTGGGCGAGGCGCGGGCGCGGCGGATTCTGGAACGTACGCCGCTGATCGACGGGCATAACGACCTGCCCTGGGCCCTGCGCCAGAACCACGGCAATGATCCCCATGCGGTGGACCTGACCGCCAACCTCGACGCCTCGACCGAGCTGCACACCGACATTCCGCGGCTGCGCGCCGGCGGCATGGGCGGCCAGTTCTGGTCGGTCTATGTGCCGGCGACCATGACCCCGCCCGATGCGGCCGTGGCCACGTTTGAACAGATCGACACGGTCAAACGGCTGGTCGCCGCCCATCCCGAGGTCTTCGAACTGGCGACCACCGCTGACGACATCCAGCGCATCCACCGCCGCGGCAGGATCGCCAGCCTGATCGGGATGGAGGGCGGCTATTCGATCGACGATTCGCTGGGGCTGTTGCGCGAGTTCTTCGATGCCGGCGCCCGCTACATCACCCTGACCCATTCGCGGACCACCACCTGGGCCGACAGCGCCACCGACGCGCCGAAATGGGGCGGGCTGTCGCCGTTCGGCGAGGACGTGGTGCGCGAGATGAACCGGCTGGGGATGATGGTCGACCTGAGCCACGTCTCGGAGGAGACGATGCTGGACGCCATGCGGGTGTCGGACGCGCCGGTAATCTTCTCCCACTCCTCGGCGCGGGCCGTAACCGCCCATCCGCGCAATGTGCCCGACAGCGTGTTGCGCCAGTTGCCGCAGGACGGCGGGGTGGTGATGGTCACCTTCGTGCCCGGCTTCGTCTCCGAAACGGTGCGGACCTGGAACAGCGCCCGTTCGGCCGAGGACGCGAGGCTGAAGTCGCTGAACCCCGGCGCTCCGGCGGCGGTGACGGCGGGGCTCGCGGCCTGGACGGCGGCGCATCCCGAGCCGGTCGCCACGATCGCCGACGTGGTCGCCCACATCCAGCACATCCGCGACACGGCCGGGATCGATCATGTCGGCCTCGGTGGCGACTATGACGGCGTCGACTCCCTGCCGGTGGGGCTTGAGGGCGTGGACGCCTATCCCCGCCTGCTGGCCGCCCTGATGGCCAATGGCTGGACCGAGGCGG
>JALYPS010000361.1 GCA_030856285.1 Pseudomonadota bacterium | reverse complement strand
ATCGCCCTTCGCGCCGTCATCGGTCCCAACAGCCGGCACCTGGCCCTGATCGAGGACCGGTTCAAGGTTCTGGTCGAGACCCCCGGCGGGGGCGTGTCCATCAACGGCTCGGCCCGCGATCGCGCCCAGGCCAAGCGGGTCATCGAGACGCTGGCTGACCGGGCAGAGACCGGCGCCGAGATCACCGAGGCCGATGTGCGCACCGCGCTGGGCGCCGCCGCCACCCAGCCGCGGGCAGGGCAGGGGAGTGTGGCTCCGGACGCCATCGCCCTGCCGGTCGGTCGGCGCGGCGCCATCGCGCCCAAGACGGCGGCCCAGGCCAACTATCTGTCGCTGCTCAGCCGCTGTGAGCTCACTTTCGGCGTCGGCCCGGCGGGCACCGGCAAAACCTTTCTGGCGGCCGCCTACGGCGCCTCCCTGCTGCGACGGGGGCAGGTGGACCGGCTGGTCATCACCCGTCCGGCGGTCGAGGCGGGCGAGAAGCTGGGCTTCCTGCCGGGCGACCTGAACGAAAAGGTCGATCCCTATCTGGCCCCGATCTGGGAGGCGCTGAACGATATTCTCGGCCCCGACGACGTGCGCCGCCGGCGCGACAAGGGCGAGATCGAGGCGGCCCCGATCGCATTCATGCGAGGGCGGACGCTGGCCCATGCCTACATCATCGTCGACGAGGCCCAGAACACCTCGCGCCTGCAGATGAAAATGGTTCTGACCCGGCTGGGCGAGGGCGCGCGCATGGTGGTGACCGGCGACCCGTCCCAGGTCGACCTGCTGAACCCGCGGGATTCCGGTCTGAAGCACGCCCTGCGCATCCTCGAGGACGTGAAGGGAGTCGGCGTGCAACGGTTCGAGGCCCAGGATGTGGTCCGCCACGCCATGGTCGAACGGATCGTGCGCGCCTATGACGCCGACTCGGCCAGTCGCCGTCCGGCCGCTGACCTCGAGGACCCTGACGCATGATCGAGGTCGAGGTCGAGGACGAGGCCTGGACCGCCGCCTTGCCGAACGCCGTCGCCGTGGTCGAACGGGCCGCCGCTGCGGCGCTGGGCGCGATCGAGGGCGATGTCGTCGTCCTGCTGACCGATGATGCGGCGGTCCATGACCTCAACGCCCGCTTCCGGGATCGGGACCAGCCGACCAATGTCCTGTCGTTTCCGGCGGCGGAGAGCGCGGCGCCGCATCTGGGCGATCTCGTTCTGGCCCATGACGTCTGCGCCGCGGAGGCCATGGCCCAGGGCAAGTCCCTGGCGGATCATTTGACGCATTTGACGGTCCACGGCGTGCTCCATCTGCTGGGCCACGACCATATCGATGAGGCCGAGGCCGAGGCGATGGAGGCCGAGGAGCGAACCCTCCTTGCCAGTCTGGGCGTCGCGGACCCATACAGGCCTCATGAACCTGCTCACGGCGACGCTTGACGACGATGGCCCGCGCGCGCGGCTGATCCTGCGTTTCGGCCGCATCGGCCTGGCGCTGACGGCCGGCGCTGGCGCGGCCCTGGCGCATCCGCCCTTCGGCCTCCTGCCCGGCCTGCTGGGCTATGCCCTGCTGATGTTCCTGGCCGAGCGGTCGGCCTCGGTGCGCGGCGCCTTCTGGATGGGCTGGCTGGCCGGCTTCGCCTATTTCTTCATCAGCTGCTGGTGGGTGGCGGAGGCCTTTCTGGTCAATCCGGCCCAGGCCTGGATGGCGCCCTTCGCGGCCTCGCTCCTGCCGATCGGACTGGGTCTGTTCTGGGGAACGGCGACGGCTCTGTATCGCCGCTTCCTGCCCGGCGGGGTCAAGCGGGTGCTGTTCTTCGCCGCCCTGTTCTGCCTGTTCGAATGGCTGCGCGGCCATGTCCTGACCGGTTTTCCATGGAATCCAGCCGGGGCCAGCTGGAAGGCCGGCTCGGCGGCGTCCCAATTCGCGGCGGTGGCGGGAGTCTATGGGCTCAGCTTCGTCACCGTGGCGGCGGCCGCGGCGTTCGGGCCCCTGTTGGGCGCCGGCCCGCGCAAGGCCCGCATCGGCTCGGCCGTGCTGGGCGGGTTGGCCATTGCCGGCCTGATTATCGGGGGCGCAGTGAGGCTGTCACAGGCCCGGCTGGAGCTGACCGACACGGTGGTGCGCATCGTCCAGGCCGACGTCGACCAGGAGTCGAAATGGACGCCCGAGGCCTATCGCGGCATCGTCGACCGCTACGTCAATCTGACCGCCCGGCCCGGCGCGGCAGCGCCCGATCTGATCATCTGGCCCGAGGGGGCGCTGCCGGCCTCGGCCAATCAGGTGTTCGCGCCCGGCGCGCCGGAGGCTGTGGCCATCGCCCGCGCGGTTCAGCCCGGTCAGAGCCTGATCATGGGGCTGGGTCGCGGCGTTTCCGATCCTTCGTCGCCCGAGGGCGAACGCTACTTCAACAGCCTGTTCGTCCTGACGGACCAGGGCGGTGACGGGCTGAGCGTCAGCGCCGTCTATGACAAATACCGGCTGGTGCCGTTCGGCGAATTTCTGCCGGCGGGCGGCCTGCTCGGGGCCCTCGGCGTCCGCAGCCTGACTCATATGCCGACGGACTTCAGCCACGGCCCGCGTCCCGCGCCCATCGATATTCCCGGCGCGCCCCGCGCCCAGCCCCTGATCTGCTACGAGAGCCTCTATCCCGGCTTCACGCCCGGCGGGGCTGGCCGGCCGGAGTGGATTGTCAATATCTCCAACGACGCCTGGTTCGGCCGCAGCTCCGGTCCGCTGCAGCACCTGAACCTGGCCTCCTATCGCGCCATCGAGACAGGCCTGCCGGTGGTGCGATCCACGCCGACGGGCGTTTCCGCCATGATCGATCCCTGGGGGCGGGTGATCGGCGACCAGCGACTGGAGCCGGGCGAGAGCGGGGTCATCGACGCCCGTCTGCCCCGACCCACCCTGCCGACCTTCTACGGGCGGTTTGGCGACCTGCTGTTCTGGCTGGCGGTGCTCGCCGGGCTGGTGGCCGCCGCGCCCTGGAACCGTCTGCGCCGGACCGCCGCCGGCTGAATTGACCCGCAACGGGCCGAATTCACGCCCCGCGAGAGTAATCGAACCGATTACGCAACCGGGGCTGCACAGGGCGCCGCCGTTTTTGCAATTTTTGATGACAGGGACGAATCGCGAGCGCATTCAGGCTGTGCGGGAAGCAACTAAAGGACGACCGGACAATGGCGAGAGGCAAGGGCGAGGATGGTCCTCATCCGGTGGACCGGCATGTTGGCCGG
>JALYPS010000354.1 GCA_030856285.1 Pseudomonadota bacterium | reverse complement strand
GCCGGCGTCCAGCTTCTTGATCAGTCGGGCTTCCCAGCCGTCCTCGCCGCGGGCGAACTTGACCAGGACGCGGTCGCCCATGCCGGGGGCGGGGCCGGTCTTGCCGCCGTTGTCGGGAATCAGCAGGGCGCGCGGGGCGTCGGCCGAGGCCTCAACCAGACGGACGTAGAGTTCGCCGTCCAGGTCACGCTCGACCACGTCGGCGACGCCGACGGGGGGCAGGGCGCCGACTTCGGAAAAGCCCTTGCGGCCTCGCTTGCCCAGTTTGCCGGCCTCTTCGAGGGCACGGATCATTTCGCGCAGGGCGCGGCGTTCGCCGCCCTGGAGGCCGAAGTGGCGCGCGATATCGGTTTTTTCGGCTGATCCGGCTTCGCGGAGGAAGGCGATCAGCGTTTCTTCGTCGGGGAGTCCGGCGACGGGCCGGCGGGGTGATTTGCTCATTTGTATCCTTGATAACGCACGACTGGCCTCTTCGGAGGCGAAATCTTGCGCAGCTTGTGATGGGCAGGGGGTGCGCCTAGCTTCCGGCGCGAACCCCCTGGAGTGTTTGAATGTCGTTGTCCGCCGCCCCCGTCCTGTCCGGTCCGACCGGTTCCCTGCTGGACCTGATCGGCAAGACGCCGATGGTGGAGGTGACCAGGATCGACACCGGCCCTTGCCGTCTGTTCCTGAAGCTGGAGGCGCAGAATCCGGGCGGGTCGATCAAGGACCGCATCGCGCTGTCGATGATCGCGGCGGCTGAGGCGGAGGGGTTTCTGAAGCCCGGCGGGACCATCGTCGAAGCGACGGCCGGCAACACGGGTCTGGCGCTGACGCTGGTGGGTCAGGCCAAGGGTTATAAGGTGCTTCTGGTCATCCCGGACAAGATGTCCAAGGAAAAAATCCAGCATCTCAGGGCGATGGGCGCCGATGTTCGCCTGACGCGTTCGGACGTGCCGCACGGGCATCCGGAGTATTACACCGACATGGCCGAGCGGCTGGCGCAGCAGATCCCGGGCGGCTTCTACGTCAACCAGTTCGCCAACGATGCCAACTCGCTTGCGCATTTCCAGACCACGGGTCCGGAAATTTGGGAACAGATGGACCGCGACATCGACGCCTTTGTCGCCGGGATCGGCTCGGGCGGGACGATCACCGGCATCGCCCGCTACCTGAAGAGCGTCGGATCGAAGGCTGAGATCATCCTGGCCGATCCGGTCGGCTCAACCCTCGCCGGGATCGTCAACGACGGCGTCCCCGGACCCGAAGGTAGTTATACCGTGGAGGGGATCGGTCAGAATTTCGTGCCCGACACCGCCGACATCACCCTGATCGACCGGGCCTATTCCATCCCGGACGGGGAGGCTATCGCCACCGTTCGCGAACTGTTGCTGAAGGAAGGCGTGCTGGCGGGATCGTCGTCCGGCACCCTGATCGCCGCCGCCCTGCGCTGGTGCCGCGCGCAGACCGAACCGAAGCGGGTGGTCACCTTCGTCTGTGATACCGGGGCGAAATACCTGTCGAAGGTCTACAATGACGCATGGCTGGCTGATCAGGGTCTTGGCGACCAGCCGATGCACGGCGACCTCTCGGACCTGATCAGCCGCAAATACGAGAACGGCGATGTGGTCGTCGCCGGGCCGGACGACACCTTGGACACTGCGTTCAAACGCATGCGTGGGGCCGACGTGTCGCAACTGCCGATCATACTGGACGGTCGGCTGGTCGGCATTCTGGACGAGAGCGATCTGGTCCACGTCATGAATACGGACGAAATCACCCGGCGGGACCGGTTCGCCCGTCCGGTCGCCTCGGCCATGACCCGCGACCTTGATACGGTTCAGGTGGGCGAGAGTCTGGACGCCCTGATCCCGTTGTTTGACCGCGACCGTGTGGCGATCGTTCTGGACGGCGAGCAATTTGTCGGCCTGATTACGCGGACGGACCTGATCAACCACCTGAGTTTGAACCGTTAAGGCGGCTGGTCTGAACCCGGCCGCGAATTGTGGCTAACCTGCGGTGGAAATGTGGCGATTGACTGGACGGCGACCCAATTGTGGTCCTGACTGCGCGGTCCTGTCCTTTCGCAGTATGGCTTGACCCAATGACACGCCTTCCGAACCTCGCCCTCGCCGCCGCGATCGCCGCCGCCGCGCTGTTCTGCGCCGGTGATGTCTCAGCCCAGGCGGCCGCCGCCCCGGCGGGCTGTGCCGACGACGTGCCGCAGCGGGCCACGCGCGGGAACGCCGAGTTCGTCAGCAATTCCCAGACTGTCCGGGGCCTGCTCTACAAGCCGACCGGCCCCGCCAACGGCGCGGCGGTGGTGTTGCTGCACAGTTCCGAGGGCCTGACGGTCGACGCTCATTCCTTCGATCCGCATGCAATCCAGCTCGCGGCCCGCGGCTATCATGTGCTCGTGCCGAACTATTTTGAGGCTCGGGCGCGTCAGGTGCCGTGGCGCGGTCGCGATGTCCGGCTGTGGGAAGAAGCGGGCCATGCTGCAGTGTCCTATTTGGGCACGCTTGAAGGCGTCGATCCGGCACGGGTCGGCATCTGGGGCTTTTCCTTGGGCGGTTTCATCGCCACGGACGGATCGGCCCACCCCGACGCGACCGCTCGCGTGGCCATCGGCGTCGCCACCGGCAAGGACATCTCGGAACCCGGCCGCACCCGCAGGGAGCTGCCGATGATGCTGATCGAGGGGTATTCCACCTTCCCCGTTATCTCTACCGCCACCATGCGTGATCTGGCCGCCGATCTTCGCCGCCGCGGCGGAACCGTCGAGGTCCAGTTGTTGACGTCTCGCGACCCCTCGATGACCGGCGCGGTCTGGTGCGAGGTGTTCCAGCACACACGGCGCTTCCTCGACGCCAACCTTCTGCCTCCGCCCGCCGCCGTTCCAGTCGCTCCCGCCGGGTAGCGCGCCGGTGCGCCGGAATCTCATCGCGCTTATCGGTCTGCTCGCGACGACCTCGGACGGACCGGCCGCGCTGGCCCAGACGGCTCCGGCTCCGCCGCGCGTCGGCATTCCCGGGTGTGCGGACGATGTGGCGGTCCGGGCTTCGAGAGGCCTGATCTCGTTCGAAAGCCGCGGGCGACCGGTGCGGGCCTACCTCTACACGCCCCGCGTCGAGCCGAACGGCGACGGCATCGTGATGCTGCACGGCGGGACCGGTTTCGAGATGAACTCGATCCTTTTCGACGCCCATGCCATCCAGCTGGCGTCGCGAGGCTACTGGGTCATTCTTCCCGCCTATTTCGACGCCGATGCACCCGATCCGGGCCGACGGCTTGTGAACGCGCGAGCCTGGCGTCAGGCGGCGCTGGACGCGGCGGGTCAACTGGCCGGCAAGCCGGGCGTGTCGCCGGGTCGGGTGGCGCTGTGGGGCTATTCCCGCGGGGCCGGCGTCGCCCTGAACGCCGCCACCACGCCGGAGAGCCCCGTCCGTTCGGCTGTGCTGGTCGCCGGAGGGGGTTCGACGGACGAGTCGCTGACCGGCCGCGAACTGTCCTTCCTGCTCATGCATGCCCGGCGCGACGAAGCCGTTCCGGTCCGGGCGACTCTGGAACTGGCCGAAGATCTGCGCCAGGCCGGGGCCATGGTTGACGTCGAGGGTCTGGAATTTGACGGGCACCAGTACGATCTACCCACCTGGTGCGCGGTCATGGGCCGGACCCGCGCCTTTCTGGAAGGTCCCACGCGAGCCGAATGATGAAGCCGATGGACGGGGATGAACTCAGCCGCCGCGCCGTGCTGGCGGCGGCCGGCGCCCTGGCCGTCGCCTCGCCGGCGGCGGCCCGGCAAGCCTCGGCGTTCACGACCGAGCTGACGACCTTTCCCAGCAACGGCAAGGCGATCCGGGCGGCGGTGTTCCGGCCGACGGCGAACGCGCGCGGGTCCGGCGTGGTGCTGATGCACGGCTCGGGCGGCATCGGGCCGGAACAGGTCGTGCTGGGTGAGCTGTTCGCCGCCGACGGCTATGTCGCCGTTGTGCCGACCTATCTGGACGCGGCCGAGGACGACGTGGTCCGGCCCGAGCCGGTGATGAACGCCTGGCGCGACTGCGGCGCTGACGCCATCGAATGGCTGATCGGGCAGGGCATCGACAGCAGTCGCACCGGGATCATGGGATATTCGCTGGGCTCACATAT
>JALYPS010000317.1 GCA_030856285.1 Pseudomonadota bacterium | reverse complement strand
TACCAATTTTGACGGCGGTTGGGATCGTCGGGTGCGCTAGTAGTTTCGAGGCGCTGGCGTGTCAGCCTCCAAACTGGCGGTCTGAAAGGTCGTTGATGTTCGACGCACTACCCGACGATCTGCCGTTCTGGATTCAAGAGTTGTCGGGGCTCGACGCGCTGTGCAACTCGGCGCGGATCGTCTTCTCGCCGTCCGGCGACTATGTCGCGCTCTGGTCGGACCGCGATGATCCGGCCCTCGCGCCCGCGTCCAGTGGAGGTTCTCCCTATGTGCGAGTGGCCGAGACGGCCTGTTTGATGGCCAGCGAAGGCGACTGTCGCGTATGGCAGTTGGGCTCCCCCTCGACCTTTAGCGGTGTGTTTTGGTCACCCGCCGACCAACTGCTGATCGTTCCGCCGGAACAGCCGATTCGGGTCTGGGTGCCCGCCAGCGGCGAGGTGACCACAGTCCTTGCGCAGCCGCCGTGGCGTGACTGGTCGAAGTTCCGGATTTCAGGGCTGATCGACGTTGATCGACTCCCGCTGATCAACGACTTGCCCAGGGTTGAGGCGAACTGGCGAATTGGGCAGGTAGCGGCCTGGCGCGGTAACCTTTACGGCGTGGCGCTGGATCGGGCGGACCACGCCTTGACCTTGGTCGCCGGGCTGGACGGCGCGGTGCCCAGGTTCAGGAAGCTCTCACTCAGCGCCCATTGGGTCGGTGAGCGTGCAGTTTGGGCCCATGACCGCGAAGGAAGTGACTATCTGGTCGGAGGCGGCGCCTTTCACAGGATAGACGGCGAACAGCTTTCCAGGATCATGCCGAATATGGTGCATCCTGAAGGCGTCTGGGAGGCGACGACGGGCGATCTCCTCGGTGCCTTCGATGATGATGATATCGCCTTTTTCGATCGCGCGGCGAACCCGCCAGAGCCTCCCGGACTGGACTTCTATGCCAGCGTGTCCGTCCACCGGGAGCGGGGCATGCTTGGCCGCATCTGGAAGACCGTCGATGGCCGGCATCACATCCGGATTGAGGGGAATGACGGCTCCGGAGGCACCATCGATTGCTGGCGCCCGACCGAAAGTCCTGCCCACGCCGCTTGGACCGAGAGTTGGGGCACTGACGAACGCCCCCTATATGTCCGCCGAACCCGGCTTCGCGAGGGGTCGTATGGGACGGTGGTGATCTTTCGCGGCGGGCCCGGGGGCACGATCGCACGCGGTGGTGCGGCTGGTGCCGAGGCGGCGTGGCTGGAGCGGGGCTACGACACTGTCACCGTTGAGGCGACCGGAGCCAACGGCCCGGACCTGTCCGGGCGCCTCCGGTCGGACGGGGTCGAAGCCTTGAAAGCCGATGCCGCGGTCGTGGCTCGTCGCTTGGCGACAGAGTTGGCGCCGAGAGACGTTGTCGTGGTCGAGGGAACGAGTTTCGGCGCCATTACGGCGTCGGAAACAGCCGCTCAACTGGACCGGCTGAGAAGCGTGGGACGAACGGGGCTGGTTCTGTTCGTCCCATGGTTTGTGCACCGTGATCCCGGCGAAGTTGGGCAGGGCTATGGACCGGCTCCACTTCGTGCGGAGTTCGTTCGCCTGTCGGAGACATCGCGGCTTGGGCCGCTGCGCGCCGGGGGAGACGGCTTTGCGGACCAGATGGATCAATGGCGGCGCACATTCCGATGGGACGGCACCACCCTCGCTATCTTCGGGGAAGGAGATTCTCTCTCCGCGCCCCATGATTTGTGGTCCGCGGCTGAGGCCATGAGCCATCTCGATGTCCGAACCTACCCGGGCGGTCACCGCTTCGCTGGCTTTACGGCGGAGGCCGAGTCAGACATCGGCTCCTGGCTGGCGGAGCTTCAACGGGCCAACTGAACAGGCGACCTGTGAGCGGAAGAGGTGGTAACGACGGCCCATGAACCCCAACCTCATCGCCATGATCGCCGTCGTCCTCGCGGGCGGCGCCACCGCCCTCCAGGCCCCGACCAACGCCAGGCTCATGGGCGCGGTCGGCTCGCCGGTGAACGCCGCCTTTGTCTCCTTCGCCATCGGCACGGCGGCCCTGGGGATCATCGCCATGATCCTGCAGGCGAAACCGGATGTCGCGGCGGCGCGGGGTCTGCCTTGGTACATCTGGATCGGCGGCCTCTACGGGGCGATCTTCGTCGTCGCCGCGGCCTGGGGCGTGCCGCGCCTCGGCGTCGCCCTGACCATCACCCTGATGGTCGCCGGACAGCTGCTGGTCGGTCTGGTCCTCGACCATTTCGGCGCCTTCGGGCAGCCGCAGCATCCGATCAGCCTCGGCCGCGTCGCCGGCGTCGCCCTGGTTCTGGCGGGCGTGCTTATGGTCCGGCGTTTCTGAGCCTATATCGGTCCCGATGACCGAGGAGACGCCACCCGCCGATTCGCCGCCGCCCTCGCTGGTCGCCGCCGACCTGATCCGCGACGAGGCCCGGCGTGCGCCCGACAAGCCGGGCGTCTACCGCATGTACGGCGAGGACGGGACCTGCCTCTATGTCGGCAAGGCGCGGTCGCTGAAGAAGCGCGTGGTCCAGTATGCGCAGGGGCGGTTCCACACCCAGCGCATCGGGCTGATGGT
>JALYPS010000275.1 GCA_030856285.1 Pseudomonadota bacterium | reverse complement strand
CGGCGCCAGGCCGTTGGCCTCCAGCGTCGCGCCGGTTGAGACCAGGTCGCAGATGGCCGAGGCCAGTTTGAGCCGTGGCGCCACCTCGACGGCGCCCCGCATCGTAACGATGTCGGCGCTGACGCCCTGCGCATCGAGAAACCGGCGCAGGATCTTCGGATAGGAGGTGGCGATGCGCAGGCCGTCCAGCGACGCGGGACCGGCGTAGTCCAGCGTCGGCGGCACGGCGATCTTCAGAGTGCAGCGGCCGAAGCCAAGCGGCATCAGCACCTCGGCCACCGGGCCGCCGTTGCGGACTTCCTCCAGCACATTCTCGCCGACGATGCCGAGGTCGCAGACGCCGTCCGCAACGAAGGTGGGGATGTCGTCGTCGCGCACCCGCAGCAGGTCGATGGGGTAGTTCTCGACCCGGTAAAGCAGGTCGTTGTTACCCTTGACCACGCGCAGGCCCGCGTCGCGGACGAGGTCGAGGCTGCGTTCGGACAGACGGCCGGATTTCTGGACGGCGATACGCAGCCGACCCTGGACAGTGCTCATGACGGGGGACTCAGATTTTCTGTTTCAGGCTTTGGTTTTCTGGCGGTCCAGCACCAGCCGGTAGCCCTGATGCGGCATCTCCCTGAGGAAGCGGGCGACGCGAACGACGGTGGTCGGGCTGGCCTGGGCCTCGGCGGCGATCTCACGATAGGAATGCAGCTTCTGATCCAGCAGCCGCGCCACCGCCCAGCGCTCCGCGAAGGCGCGAAGTTCCGACGGCGTGCACAGATCGGCCAGGAAGGCGTCCAGTTCGTCGCGCGTCTTCAGACACAGCAGGGCGTCATAAAGGGCGAGCCGGTCGTCGGCCGCCTTGTGCACGGCCTTGCGGGGCGGGGTGTCGTTCATGCGCGTTCCACTATGCTGTAACAGTGGTACGGTCAAGAGGTGTTTGTGTCGCCCCTCGACCCTCGCCGCTCGCCCCTCTATTTCACCTGTATGACCAAGGTTCTGATCATTGGCGCCGGACACGCAGGCGGGACGGCCGCGGCCCTGCTGCGGCAGTACGGACATGAGGGGCCGATCGTTCTGGCGGGCGAGGAGCCGGCTGCGCCGTATCAGCGGCCGCCACTGTCCAAGGCCTGGCTGAAAGGCGAGGCCGATCTGGAGGCGCTGCTGCTGCGCCCGGAGGTCTTCTACGCCGAGCACGATATCGAGCTGCGCACCGGCGTGACGGCGACCGCGATCGATGCGGCGGGGCGGACCGTGACCTTCGCCGACGGAACGGTGGAGCCCTATGACGCCCTGATCCTGGCCACGGGAGCGACGGCGCGGAAGCTGACGATCCCCGGCGCGGACCGGCCGGGCCTGCTGGAGCTGCGGACGCTGGCCGATGCGGAGAAGCTGAAGGCTGCGATCGGGCCGGGCAAGCGGCTGGCGGTGGTCGGCGGCGGCTATGTCGGGTTGGAGGCGGCGGCCTCCGCGCGGGCGCTGGGGGCCGAGGCGGTAGTCATCGAACGGATGGACCGGGTGCTGGCGCGGGTGGCGTCGGAGACCCTGTCGGCGTTTTTCACCCGCCATCATCAGGAGCACGGCGTCGAGGTTCTGACCTCGGCCGAAGTGGTCGCGTTCGAAGACGGTGGGGTGCGGCTGGGCGACGGGCGGCTGATCGCGGCGGATGCGGTGCTGGTCGGGGTCGGGGCGCTGGCCAATGATGGGTTGGCCCGGACGGCGGGACTGGCTTGCGGGAACGGTGTCGTGGTCGATGAGGCGGCGCGGACGTCGGACCCGGCGATCTGGGCGATCGGCGACATGACCTTCCGGCCGATCCCGGTTCACGGCGGACGGCGGCATCGGCTGGAGAGCGTTCCCAATGCGCTTGAGCAGGCGAAACAGGCGGCGGCGGCGATCACCGGCCGGGCGGCCCCGACGCCGGAGGTCCCGTGGTTCTGGTCCGACCAGTACGAGGTGAAACTGCAGATCGCCGGCCTGCCCGACGGGGCGGATCGTCAGGTGGTGCGCGGCGATGTCGAGGGCGGGACGTTCGCCGTCTTCCATCTGGCCGGAGACCGGATCGTCTGCGTCGAAGCGGTCAACGCCCCGGCGGAGTTCATGGCCGGACGGCTGATGATATCGCGAGCGCAGGCCGTGGACGCCGTGAGACTGGCCGACCGATCCGTATCGATGAAAGAGGTCGCGGCGGCTCAGGCCTGACGCGCGAGGTCGATATCCGCGGTCGGCACCGCCAGTTGTTCCATCAACACGGCGAGCGGCACGGGCCGGCCGATCAGATAGCCCTGGGCCAGGTCGCAGCCCATGCCGCGCAGCAGGGCGAGGGCCGTAGGGGTCTCGACGCCTTCAGCGGTGACCTTCAGGCCCAGACTGTGGGCCAGGTCGATGGTCGACTTGACCAGAAGGGCGTCCCGCGACGACTGGTCCAGCCCGAGGATGAAGCTCTTGTCGATCTTCAGCTCGTCGGCGCGGATCTGCTTCAGATAGGTCAGCGACGACAGGCCGGCGCCGTAGTCATCCAGCGAGACGGCGATGCCGGCCTCGGCGAAGCGGGCGATGATGTGCAGGGCCAGGTCGGGGTTGTCCATCACCGCCGTCTCTGTGATCTCGAAACACAGGTCGGCCGCCGAGGCGGCGACCTCGGCCAGCGCGAAATCGGCGAAGCTCTCATCGGACAGCAGACGACCGGAGATGTTGACCGAGACGGTCAGGACATGGCCCGCCGCGGCCAGGGTCTTCTGGTCGGCGATCGCGCGGCGGATGGCCCATTCGGTCAGCGGCCGGATGTGGCCGGTCTCCTCCGCCATGCCGATGAACAGGTCCGGCGGGACAAAGCCGCGGCGCGGATGGGACCAGCGCATCAGGGCCTCGACCCCTGTGTTTCGCTGGGCGCGGAAATCGTATTTGGGCTGATAGGCGAGGGTGACGTCGCCGTCGTGCAGGGCGGTCATCAGCTCGGAAATCAGGGACAGGTTGTCGCCGGGATCGCCATAGGCGGCCTCATCGAAGGCCCCCACCATCCGACGGGCGGCGCGGGCCTGATCGACGGCGATTGCGGCGCGGTCGACCGGCGAGGCGAGGTCGGAACTCGGCGCGCCCCGGCCGGCGACGCCGGCGGTCAGGGCGATGTCTACAGGGGCGCCGTTGATGGTCAGCGGCGCCTGGGCCGCTTCGGCCAGTCGGGTGGCGGCTTCCACGGCCTCGGCCTCGTCGGCGGCCACGATCACGAGACCGAGGGCCCCGGCGCCCACGCGGGCCATCGGGGCGCCGTCGGCGAGGGCTGACAGCCGGCCGCCGAGCGCGGCCAGAAGCCGGGCCATGGAATCATAGCCGATGGCGCTGCGCACGACCTCGAAGCGGTCGACCCCGAACAACACCACCCAGGCATCGGCCTGGGCGCCGGCCTGGCGTTCCAGCGACAGCCGGTTGGGCAGGCCGGTCTCCTGATCGTGCAGGGCCATGTGAGTGAGTCTGGCCTCGCGGTCCTTGAGGTCGCCGATCATGGCGTTGAAGCTGGCGGCCAGGCGGCCGATCTCGTCGGCCGAGGTCACCGGCGCCTCGACATAGTCGCCCTGCTGCAGCCGGTGCACGGCTTCATCCAGGGCGCTGATCGGGCGGGTCAGGCCGCGCGACAGGGCCCAGGTGCCGCCCATCAGCAGGGCGAGGCCGGCGAAGCCGATGGCGGCCAGCCACCAGAACAGGGCCTCATAGGGGCGCATGGCGCGCTTCAACGGATAGGTCAGGACCAGATCCGCCGCCGCTGTCGTGTCGAAACTGGGCAGCGGGCGGTCGAGACGCATGGAGGGACCGTCGGGGGTCTGGACGGTGATCGGCCCCTCGCGCCGTTCGCCCGTGGCGCGGTTCAGGACCACGGCGGCAGACAAGGGAATGGCCGACAGCTGTTCCAGATTGCGCATCTGGGCCGCGTCCAGCCGCTCGGCGAACACGACCCAGCCGATCAGGACGGGGGCGTTCACCGGGGCGGCGACGACCTGGAAGGCCTGACCGTCGATGGCGAGGACGCCGGATTCAATCTGGCCGGATTCCAGCCCGTTGAACAGCCGGTCGAGGGCCGCATCGTCAAGGGTCAGGCCGGTGGTCGTGGCGTGCCCGTCGACGCCGAGGATCAGGGCTCCGTCGACTCCCTGCCGGGCGCGCAGGTTGTCGAGGGCGGAGCGGACGGTGGTCTCGTCGTTGGTGGCGACGGCCTCGCGGAATCCATAGTCCTGGGCCAGGACGCCCGCGCCCTGCTGCAGCTGGCTGGATCGCGCGCTCCACAGCTGGCTGTAGACGGCGCCGGCCGCGGTCATTTCATCGCGCACCACCCGCCGGGCGCTGTTGGTCACGGCGGTGACGACGGCGACCGCGGCGAGCAGCAGGGCGATGCCGAACAGGCCCATATAGACGACGGTGAGCCGGGTCCGCAGGTTGCGGAAGCGAACCAGGCTGACCAGCCGCGTCGCGCTCACCGGACGGCCGCCCTGGCGCTGAAATCGCCGCTTACGGTGATCCGGCCCGCGGCGACCGCGATGGTCAGGGGCCGGGAAACCTCATTGCCCCGCCCGGCGAGCCTGGGATGCCAGACACGAAGCGTGGCGGCGCCGGCCGGAATGGCCCGCAAGGTCAGGTCGCCGTCGGCCGGCGTCTTGGCAGCCCAAGGTGTGTCGACCACCTTGATATAGGCCAGCATCTGATCGTGGATATTGCAGCCGATGGCCGCCACACCGGCGGCGGCGAAGGTGTGGGTGCGGCTCTCGTCGCGACCATAGAGCTGAAGCTCGAACCGGTTGCCGCGCGAGAAGGAATAGACCTGGTGGCGGACCCGGTCGAGGTTGGGGAAGGAGACCGTCCCGCCCACCGGCACGACCAGGACATAGGGCTGGAACTGGATGTCCTGCTGCGCCAAGCGGAGCGGCCAGGCGAAGCGGATGGGGCCGCGGGGCACGCCGGCGGCGGGGTGCACGGTCACGACCGCGTCCTGCACGGGCCGGCCGGCGGCGTCGCGAACGCTGACGGTCAGGTCGCCCGCCATGGCCGGGGAACAGAACGCAAGCACGGCGAGAAAGGCGAACAGAACACGCATCGATCAAGCCATACAAAAGCAAGATGAAATTGAGGTAAACCGGTAGACATTTCCGGCGACGCCTTTTCAGGCGGCCGAGACAGGGCGGCGTCCTGCTGGTTTCATGCGCGCTTAACCACGACTCCTTATTCGATTGACTTCGGACAGGGTGAACCGGGTGAGGGCGATGATGAACCAGACAGCGGTGGCGACGGCCCTCCTGGCCTGGTTGATCGCGGGCGGGGCGCAGGCGCAATCCCTCATCCCGGACTCACGCACCGGCGGCAAGCTGCTGCTGACGGGCGGGGTCTCGACCATCGAGGGTTCGGGCGGCGGCGGGCTGTCCACCTGGGCGACCATTACGGGCTATGGCGAGGAGGACGGGATCGGCGGCAACGCCCATGTCACCATCGTCGATCTGCCCGACTATCAGTTTCGCACGGCGGGCGTGGCGGTGGGCCTGTGGGACCGGGTCGAGCTGTCGGCGGCGCGACAGGAGTTCGACACGGGCGATACGGGCGCGCTGCTGGGCCTCGGGCAGGGGTTCACCTTCACCCAGGATGTAGTCGGGGTGAAGGTCCGGCTGACCGGCGACGCGGTCTATGACCAGGACACCTGGGTTCCCCAGATCGCGATCGGCATGCAGCACAAGTCCAACGACCAGGGCGCGATCATCGCCGCCGTCGGCGGGCAGGATGATCAGGGTACGGAATTCTACGTCGCCGCCTCGAAACTGTTTCTGGCCGAGAGCGTGCTGGTCAGCGGCGCGGTCCGCTGGACCAACGCCAACCAGACAGGGCTTCTGGGCTTCGGCGGCAACGCCAATGATGATCACGAAGCCCAGTTCGAGGGTTCGGTCGGCTGGCTGGTGAGCCGCAATCTGGTGGTCGGCGCCGAATACCGGACCAAGCCGGACAATCTGTCCTTCGCGGGCGAGGACGACTGGTTCGACATCTATGCGGCCTGGGCGATCAACAAACATCTGTCGGTGACGGCGGCCTGGGCGGACCTGGGCTCGATCGCCACCTTCGATGACCAGCGCGGCCTCTATCTCTCCCTTCAGGCGGGGTTCTGACATGATCGGCAAATTATCGCTGGCCGCGGCCTTCGCCGCTCTCGCCCTTCCGGTCATGGCCCAGGACCCTGCGCATCGTCCGGGCGAGGAGGCGGTCGACCCCTATGCGGTCGCCGAGGCCAATGCGGGCGCCGGGCCGTTCGAGGGCACGGCTATGCTCGAGGCCTTCCACGGC
>JALYPS010000219.1 GCA_030856285.1 Pseudomonadota bacterium | reverse complement strand
CCCAACGGATGATCGCAGCCCGGGCGGCAAGATGTCTGGCTTCGATCGCCGCAGTCGCCGCTGTCCTCGCCGCCGGTCCCGCCCCCGCACGTCAGGAGACGCCCGCCGCCCTGCGCGCCGAGGCCTTCGAGGCGGCGCAGTGGGCCATCGCCTCCGACGCCGCCGACGCGCTGGCGCGGGTCTCGGCCCGGTTCGCCCAGGGCGACGACGCCTTGGGCCGGCTGGCGGAAGAGCGCGAGGACCTGATCGAGCGCCGCGACCGACTGGAGCGCGAGCTGGAGCGGCTCTATGCCTCGACGGACGCCGCAGCGCTGGCCCAACGGGCCCAGACCCGAACGGCTTGGGAGACCACCGTCGAGCGGCTGCGGGCTGTGGACGCCGACATTGACACCCGCTTCCCTGCCTATTCCGAACTGACCAGCCCGCGCGCCCTGACGGTGGCCGAAACCCAGGCCCTGCTCGGCCCGGACGAGGGGCTGCTGCTGGTGCTGGTCAATCCCGAGGCGACCTATGTCTGGGGCATATCGCGCGAGCGGGTCGAATGGGCCCGGGCGGAAAATCTCGGCGACGCGGCCATGACCGCGGCCGTCAACCGGCTGCGCGCCTCCCTGACCAGCGCCAACGGTGTGCGCGGCGGTCAGGACGTAGATCCTCTCCTGTTCGCCGGGCCGCAGGCGACCCCGTTTGAACGCGCCACCGCCTATCGTCTGTACACGGAGCTTGTCCGGCCGGTCGAAGGCGCCTTTCAAGGCAAGAAGACGCTGATCTCGGTCGTCACCGGCGCCCTGACCTCCCTGCCCCTGTCTGTGCTGACGACCAGCGCCCCAACCGGCTCGGACGCCGCGCCGGCGGCCCTGGCGGCGACGCCCTGGCTGATCGACCGTTACGCCCTCGCCACCCTGCCGTCGGTGTCCAGCCTGGAAGCGCTGCGGTGCCATCTGGTCGCCGATCCGGCGCAGCGCAGCGCCGGTTGCCCGCAGCGTCGTGGGGCAGTAGCGCGCCGGGCCGACAACGGCGGCGCCCGGCTGCATCTCGCGGCCTTCGGCGCGCCACTTCTGACCGGTGAGCCTGTGAACGCCACCCGCGGTTCGCCGGCAGCTGACGATGTCATGGGCGAAGGACGGCTGGCCGATGTCGGCAAGCTCCGCGCCCTGCCATCCCTGCCCGGTTCGAAGCTGGAGCTGGAGACGCTCAAGACCCGCTACCCCGACGCCCTTGTCCGGATCGGACCGGAGGCGACCGAACATGCGGTGCGCGCCCTCGACGCCGACGCCCTGTCACGGGCCCGGTTCGTGGTCTTTTCGACCCATGGCCTGATGGCCGGCTCCGCGGCCGCCGAGCCCGGTCTGGTGATGACCCCGCCCGATCAGGCCACCGAGGCCGATGACGGCTATCTGAGCGCCTCGGAGGCGGCGCAGTTGCGGCTCGACGCCGAGTTCGTGGTCCTGTCGGCCTGCAACACCGCGGCCTCCGATGGGCGGCCCGGCGGCGAGGGACTGTCCGGGCTGGCGCGCGCCTTCTTCTACGCCGGCGCACGCTCGGTGATGGTGTCGCACTGGGAGGTGTCAGACGCCGCGACGACGACCTTGATCACATCGGCCTTCGCCGATCTCGACGACAACCGCGCCGGCGATCCTGGCGTCCGCGCCCGGGCGCTTCAGGCCGGCATCCGGGCCGTCCGCGCTGAGCGCCGCTGGGCCCACCCGGCCTATTGGGCCGCCTTCACCCTCGTCGGCGAGCCGGGCTAGGCATCGTAGTGGCCCTACCGCGCTTCGCGCTACTTGAGGGCGCCGCTTCGCGGAGGACCTAAGCCCCCGCCTTCAACGCGAAATTCAGCGCGCCGGCGGCCAGCATCGGCACCTGGGCCGCCATGGTCCGGGCGTGTTCAGAAGCCGCCGTGCCGTCACGGACGCGCCCCGCGATGCCCTGACAAATCGCCGCCAGACGGAACAGGTTGTAGGCGAACAGCCAGTCCAGATTGGCCGGCGTCGTCCCGGTCAGCCGGGCGTAACGCTCGACCGTCCCGGCGACCGAGGGAATGCCCAGCGCCTCGATGTCGGCGCCGGCAAGCCCATTGCGGGCCGTCGCCGGAATGACCCAGGCGATCAGCAGATAGGAAAAGTCCGCCATCGGATCGCCGAGCGTCGACAGCTCCCAGTCCAGCACCGCGCGAACCTGCGGCCCGTCCGGGGAAAGGATCAGATTGTCGAGGCGGAAATCGCCGTGGACGATCCGCGTCGGTCCATCAGGCGGCAGTGTGGCGGGCAGGAATTCGATCAGCCGGTCCATGGCCGGGATCGGATCGATCTCCGAGGCGCGGTACTGTTTGGTCCAGCGCCCGACCTGCCGTTCGAAATAGTTGCCGGGCCGTCCGTAGTCGGACAGTCCGATCGCTACGGGATCGAAGGCGTGCAGCGCCGCCAGCGTATCGACCTGGGAGTCATATATGGCGCGGCGCTGACCCGGCTCCATGCCGGGCAGTTTCAGGTCCCACAGGACCCGACCCTCGACCTTGTCCATGACATAGAACATCGAGCCGATGACGGCGTCGTCCGTGCACAGGGCATACGGCCGGGCGACCGGATAACCCTGTTTGTGCAGGGCCGAGATGACGGTGAACTCGCGGTCGACGGCGTGGGCGCTGGGCAACAACGTGCCCGGCGGCTTTCGGCGCAGGACATAGGCGTGGCCGGGCGTGACCAGCTCATAGGTCGGGTTCGACTGGCCGCCCTTGAACTGGCGCACCGTCAGCGGCCCGGCATAGCCTTCGACGTTCGCCGCCAGCCAGCGGTCCAGCGCCGCCTCGTCCAGCGCATAGCGGGGATCGACCTCGCGGGTGCCGGAGAAGGTCGCCTGAGCATCGGGACTATGCGCGTCGTCGGTGGGCTGGGTCATGCGTCTTCCGGATGGGCGGCGATGATGGCCGCGCGTACGGCGCCGCGCCAGCCCTTCAACAGTCGCTCGCGTTCGCCAGCCTCCATGCGCGGCGTCCAGCGCGCGGGGGCTTCGACCGGGTGATCCTCCAGATCGCTGATCAGGCCGACACCGAGCGCCGCCAGTTTGGCCGCGCCGAGCGCCGTCATCTCCTGAAACGCGGGGCGTTCGACCACGACGTCGCAGATGTCGGCCACGAACTGCATGGCGAAGGCGTTGGCGGTGACGCCGCCGTCGACCTTCAGCACCTTGAGCTTCGGCGCGCCGTCCTTTGCGAGCGCCTCGAGCAGGTCGCGGGTCTGGTAGGCCAGCGATTCCAGCGCGGCCCGCACCATCTGGGCGGGGCCACTGTCGCGCGTCAGGCCGACGATGGTCCCCCGCGCCTCCGGCTCCCACCACGGCGCGCCCAGACCGGTGAAGCCGGGAACCAGATAGACGCCGCCGTTGTCCTTCAACCCCTGGGCCATGGCCTCGGACTGGCGCGATTCGGTGATGACCTTGAGCCCGTCGCGCAGCCACTGGATCGCCGAACCCGCGGAGAAGATGGAGCCTTCGAGGGCGTAGGCCACATCCTCGCCGACCGCGTAGCCCATCGTGCCCAGCAGCCGGCTGGTCGAGCCAACCGGCTCGGCGCCGACATTGGCGACCAGAAAGGCGCCGGTGCCATAGGTGATCTTGGCGTCCCCGGCCTTGAGCGCGCCGTGGCCAACGAGGGCCGCCTGCTGGTCGCCCGCCGCGCCGTGAATGGGCAGGGCCGCGCCGAACAGGGAGGATTCACAGTCTCCGAGGTGGTCGGCGCAGTCGAGAATCTCCGGCAGGGCCGCCACCGGAACCTTGAACATCTCTGCGAGGTCAGGCCGCCACTGGCGCGTGGCCAGGTCCATCAGCGAAGTCCGGCTGGCGTTGGTGGCGTCGGTGACATGGCTGGCGCCGCCGGTCAGTTTCCAGATCAGCCAGCATTCGATGGTGCCGACCTTGACCTCGCCCGCCTCGGCCCGCGCCCGGGCGCCCGGCACGGCGTCAAGCAGCCAGGCGAATTTCGAGGCCGAGAAATAGGGATCGAGGATCAGGCCGGTCGCCGCCTGCACCATCGGCTCATGCCCGGCGGCGGCCAATTTCGAGGTCACATCCGCCGTGCGCCGGTCCTGCCAGACGATGGCGCGGTGCAGGGGCTCGCCGGTGGCGGCGTCCCACAGCACCGAGGTCTCGCGCTGGTTGGTGATGCCGACGGCGGCGAACCGGCCGACGCCGCCGGCCTTGCGGATCACCTCGCGGCAGGTCTGCAGGGTCGCGGACCAGATTCCGGCGGCGTCATGCTCGACCCAGCCCGGATGCGGGAAATGCTGCTCAAGCTCGATCTGGCTGACGGCGACGGGCCGCAAGCCGCCCTCGGACGCCGCCTCGAAGGCGATGGCGCGGGTCGAGGTCGTGCCCTGGTCGATGGCGAGGATCAGGCTCTTCATAAACGCATCTTACGCAGAGCCCGCGCGTGCGGTTAAGTGGGCGTATGCACACCGCTTCGTTCAAAGGCGTCCGCGACGCCGCCCGCCAGATCGCCGGCCAGGCCGTCCGCACCCCCCTGATCGAGTGCCCGGCGCTGAACGCGCACCTCGGGGGCCGTATCCTGCTCAAGGCGGAGAACCTGCAACGCGCCGGTGCTTTCAAATTCCGCGGGGCGTGGAACCGCATCAGCCGGCTGACGGACGAGGAAAAGGCGCGCGGGGTCGTGGCCTATTCCTCGGGCAACCACGCCCAGGCCGTGGCCGCCGCGGCGCAGATTCTTGGGATCGAGGCGATCATCGTCATGCCCGCCGACAGTCCGAAGGTGAAGGTCGAGGGCGTCATCGGTTTCGGCGGCGAGGTGCGGATGTACGACCGCTACACCGAGAGCCGCGAGGCCATCGGTGAGGAGATCGCGGCCTCGAAGGGCTCGGTCCTGGTCCGCCCGTTCGACGACCCCTTCGTCATCGAGGGCCAGGGCACCATCGGGCTGGAGATCATGGAACAGGCCGACGGCCTGATCGACCAGCTGGTCTGCGGGGCCTCGGGCGGCGGCCTGATCGCCGGGATCAATCTGGCGATGGAGGCCCTGTCGCCCGACACGCCGGTGATCGCGGTCGAGCCGCAGCACTACAACGACATGCAGCTGTCGATCGCGGCGGGCGAGCGTCTCACCCATGCGCCCGCGCCCGGGACCATCTGCGACGCCCTGATGACCGACCGGCCCGGCGAGCTGACCTTCCCGATCAACCGCCGGGTCGCCCGGGTCGAGACCGTCTCGGACGCCGAGGTCGCCGAGGCCGTGCGCTACGCCTTCCGGGTGCTGAAACAGGTGGTCGAGCCGGGGGGCGCCGTATCGCTCGCCGCTGTTCTGGCCGGCAAGGTCGAGACGCGCGACCGCACCACCGCTGTCATTCTGTCGGGCGGCAATGTCGACCCGGCCCTGTTCGCCGCCATCATCGAAGACCGGTTCACCCCGATCGCCTGAGGAGCCTGACCCCATGAGCCGCACCGAACGCAAGGGTACGCCCACGCCCGTCGCCGACCTGCCGGGCCTGATCGGGACCGAGATCGGCGTCAGCCGCTGGATCACTGTCGATCAGGCCCGCATCGACGCCTTCGCCGAGATCACCGAGGACCGTCAGTTCATCCACATCGACCCGGTCGCGGCGGCGCTGACCCCGTTCGGCGGGACCATCGCCCACGGC
>JALYPS010000218.1 GCA_030856285.1 Pseudomonadota bacterium | reverse complement strand
CATGCCGACAGGGGAATACAGAGAGCGAGGATGAGACCTGTGGCGCGCATTCCTCCTTCAATCACGGAGTGACGCGGTTCGGAAGCGCCGCCGCGATTGACGAAGGGTTGGTACGCCCTCTCGGGCTCGAACCGAGGACCCTCTGATTAAAAGTCAGATGCTCTAACCAACTGAGCTAAGGGCGCATACCACGCCAGTCGCGTTCGCGGCCCGGCGACGCGCCTTCTGTTGCAAACCGCCGTCCGGGTCAAGGGCTGGCTCGACGCGCGGGGAGCCTGACGGTAGGCAGAAGGCATGAAACCCCTGTCCGGCCTGCGCATCCTCGAGTTCGACGGTCTGGGACCGGTCACGTTCGCGGGCATGATGCTGGCCGACCTTGGTGCGGACGTCCTGCGGCTGAGTCGAAGCGCCGATGCGGGGGCTCCGGCGTTCAGCGAGGTTGGCGGCGCGGTGCTGCACCGCGGACGCGCCGCCGTCAGCGTCAATCTGAAAGAGCCCGACGACCTTGCGGACGTGCTGGGGCTGATCGGGGCGGCGGACGCCCTGATTGAGGGCTTTCGGCCAGGCGTCATGGAGCGGCTGGGCCTCGGGCCGGAGGTCTGCGCCGCGCGCAATTCCAGGCTGGTGTATGGCCGGATCACCGGCTGGGGTCAGACTGGCCCGATGGCGCGACAGGTCGGTCACGACATCAACTACATCGCGCTCAGCGGCGCCCTTCACGCCATGGGGGAGCCGGATCGCCCGCCCCGGGCGCCGCTGAACCTTGTCGGCGACTATGGCGGTGGCGCCATGATGCTGGTCACCGGCGTCCTCGCCGCGCTGCTGGAGGCGAAGACCACGGGCAAGGGTCGGGTTGTGGACGCCGCCATGACCGACGGCTCAGCCCTGCTGATGAGCCTGTTCCAGGCGCTGGGCGCGCGCAGCCTGTGGAGCGAGGCGCGCGGGGCCAATCTTCTGGACGGCGGGGCGCCCTTCTATCGCTGCTATCGCTGCAAGGACGGCCGGTTCGTCGCCGTGGGTGCGCTGGAGCCGCAGTTCTACGCCGCCCTCGTCGCCGGCCTCGGCTGGGCGGCGGAGTCCGCGCCCCAGTTCGATCTCGCCGGCTGGCCCGCGTCGCATGAGCGGTTCGAGGCGATATTCGTCGGCCGTGACCGGGACGACTGGGCGGCGCATTTCGCAGACACGGACGCCTGCGTGACTCCCGTGCTGACCATGGCCGAGGCGGCCCAGCATCCGCACAACGCAGCACGCGAAACCTTTGTCGAACAGGGGGTCATCCAGGCGGCGCCGGCGCCCCGATTCGGCGGGACGCCCGCGGCAGCCGTGGCGGAGGCCGCGGCGATGTCGCTGGATGAAGCTCGAAGCCGGTGGGGCTGAGGGTCAGGCGACCGCGGTTTCAGCCTCGTGCCGCTCAATCGCGCAAGCCTCGGCCAGCGTCGTGGCCAGCATGACCGGATCGATCGGCTTTGTCAGAAAGGCGTGGACGCCGGCGGCGTCCCATGCGGCGCGGCGCACGTCGAGCGCATTGGCCGTGAGGGCGACATCCGGTCCCCTCCCAACACGCGGCATACGGCAAATTCTGAAAGGATTGATCGCCGGGCGTGGTGACCAGGCGCGCGTTCGGGGTTATGGAACAGGCGAGCCAGCCAAGCGTTGGAAGGCCGTTCCGGGGGAGACGCTGCTTATGAAACGCCT
Source organism: Pseudomonadota bacterium (assembly GCA_030856285.1). Taxonomy (GTDB): domain Bacteria; phylum Pseudomonadota; class Alphaproteobacteria; order Caulobacterales; family Caulobacteraceae; genus Brevundimonas. The sequence continues at coordinate 3,080 of JALYPS010000218.1, read as the reverse complement.
GATCGCCATTCTGGCCCTGTCGACCACCTTCGGCGTCGCTGCCTGCGACGATCCGTACGCGAATGATTCCGAGACCGCCGAGGCGCCGATGGAGGCGCCGGTCGCCCCCGCCGCCGAAGACGTCGGCGCGCCGGTCGCGGCGCCCAGCGCCGTCGATCGGCCGCCCGCTGATTCGACCACCATGCCATCCGAAAAGCGGTCGTCCGAGGAATCGGTCCAGCCGGAAAGCGAAACCCTCTTCTATTGATCCCGGGCGCCGCCCCATCGGCGCCACAGCGGGATGCGACGGCGTCGATGTTCGCGCCCTGACGAAGGTCCCAGTTTGACGCCAAGGCCCGCCCTGTTTCTCATCGGCACGGCGGGCGTCCTGTTGCTGGCCTCCGCCGCAGCCGCGGAACCGCGCGCCCGGATTCGCGGTGAAATGGATGCGGATCTGCGCGCCCAACTGGTCCGCGCGGTCGGCGAGGTCGATGATCCCCCCTCCAACCGTTTCGAGGCCAGACGTCGGGCGCGAAGCGCGCTTGAGGCGGCCGAGGCGCTGTTGCGGTCCGAAGGCTATTACCAGCCCGTGCTCGAGGATGTCGTCGAGGGCGAAGAGACGCCGGTCGCCATCGTCAACGTCACTCCGGGCCGCCGCTTTGAACTGGGCGAGGTCCAGGTGCTCTGGGCTGAACCTTCGCCCGACGAGGTCGCCGCGACGGCCGCGCGTAGCGGGATCGGCCTCACCCCGGGCGAGCCCGGCCGCGCCGGTGATATCATCTCCGCAGAGGGCCGGATCGTCGCCGGCCTGACCCGCCGGGGCTATGCTGATGCGGCGGCCCAGCCGCGCCGCGTCGTGGTCGATCACGCCGCCTTCACGGTCCAGCCCACCTTCCGCATCGCCTCCGGAGCGCTGGTGCGACTGGACGGCATCCGGCTGGAAACACGGGGTCCGACAAATCCCGACTGGGTCACTGGCCTGGCGCCCTGGTCCGAAGGCGAGGTGTACGACCCTGAGGACGTAGCCGAGCTGGAGCGCCGACTGCTCGAAACCGGCGTCTACGACGGCGTCGGCGTGGCCCTCGCGCCAGCGGACCAGACAAATGCCGACGGCCATCGCCCGGTCATCGTCACCCTGACCGACCGGCCGCGGCGCATCCTTGAGGCCGGGGCGACCTTTTCGACCGCCGAAGGGTCGGGCGTGGACCTGATCTGGACGTGGCACAACCGGTTCGGCCGCGCTGACACACTGGTCTGGCAGGCCCGCGCCGCCGATGTCGACAGCCGACTGGGCGTGAACCTCAGTCTGCCGCACTGGCGCCGGCCCGGGGAGACCCTAAGGCTGTCGGGGGCGGTGCTGAACGAGGACACCGACGCCTATCGCCGGACAGCCCTGGCCTTGGCCGCCGACCTGCAGCAGCGGATCGGAAAGACGTCCTGGGTGAGCTACGGCGTTGGCCTGGACGCCGGCCAATATGATGAGAACCGGTTCGATCCGGTGACACAGCTGCCGATCAATTTCGACCGCAATCTCGTCATCCTGACAGCCCGGGCCGGCGCCTATCTGGACCGGTCGAACGACCCGCTTGATCCCACGACCGGATGGCGGCTTACCGTTTCGGCTCAGCCCACGGCCGTGGCGGGCGAGGATACGGCGCTGTTCGTGCGCACCGAAGCCCAGGCGACCGCCTATCTGCCGCTCCAGGATGGGGCGAAGACCGTGTTGGCGGGGCGGGTGCGGATCGGCTCGATCTTCGGAGCGGAGGAACTCACCGTGCCGTCTGATCGCCTGTTCTATTCGGGCGGAGGCGGTTCCGTGCGCGGGTTCGAATATCAGGGCGTCGGGCCGCGCCTGCCCGACAACACCCCGCGCGGCGGCCTGAGCCTGTTCGAGACCTCCATTGAAATCCGGCGCGACGTGTGGCGCAATTTCCAGGCGGTCGCCTTTGTCGACGCCGGCGCCATCGGCTTCCAGGAGACGCCGAACTTCAATAACCTGCGCTACGGAGCCGGGGTCGGGGTGCGCTACAAGCTGCCATTCGGCCCGATCCGCGCCGACATCGCCTTCCCGCTGGATCGCCGTGACGGCGACGCCGACTTCCAGATCTATGTCAGCATCGGACAGGCGTTTTGACCGACGCCGCCCCTCCCCCCGAAGACGCGCCCGACACACCGGCTGAAGCGGCGAAGAAGAAGCGCACCCGCCTGCAGGCCCTGGCCTTCTTCGGCGGCATCGCCGCGGCCATTCTGGCGGCGGTGCTGATCGTTGTGTCGGTCGGCGGGCGGATGTATCTGCTGTCGGATTCCGGGCGGGGGCTGGTGACCAGTTTCGTCGAGGGCAAGAAGCTCGGGCGCTATGGCCGGATCAATGTCGAAGGCGTGCGCGGCGACCTGTTCGACGACTTCACCATCGACCGCGTCACCGTTACAGACGCCAAGGGCGTTTGGCTGGAGGCGCGCAAGGTTCGCGTTGACTGGGACTGGTGGCCGCTGATCACCCGCCGGTTCCACGCCACCGATGTCGAGGCCGAGGTTATTCGCCTGATCCGTCGCCCGGAGGTCGAAGCCTCGACCGAGCCGCCGGGGCCGCAGTCGCTGTCCGTCGATATCGACCGGTTCAGCGCCGACGTCGAACTGCTTGAGGGCTTCAGCCAGGAGTATGGTCGCTGGAAGCTGTCGGGCGAGGCGAACGCGCCACGCAGAGGCCCGAAGACGGCAGTGGTCAAGGCCGTCAGCAACAGCCGGCCGGGCGACTATCTGCGCCTCAATGCGACCATCGGGGATGGCCTCGAAGATCTGCGGCTGAACCTGCGAGCCAATGAGGCGCGTGGCGGACCGTTGGCCGGCGCCCTGGGCTATTCGCCGGACCAGCCCTTCTTCGCGACGGCGGTGGTGAATGGCGAAGTCATCGACGCGGTCGTCCGCACCGGCGACTTCGTCCCGCTGGTGATCAAGGGGCGCTACGGCGCGACCCGGACGCGGATCTCGGGCTTCGCGGACTTCTCCGGGTCCGACCTCCTGGCGCCCTTCGCCGAGCGGATCGGCCGTACCGTGCGGTTCGGCTTCGCGACCACCAGCGACAGCAATGCCGACGGCCGCAT
>JALYPS010000202.1 GCA_030856285.1 Pseudomonadota bacterium | reverse complement strand
CCTCCTCGATGCCGTTCACGTTGCGGAAGATCGCGTTCCGGGGCCGCACGAAGGGCCGCGCGGGTCGCTCACGCAGGGCGACCTGCATGAACTCCGTGAACACCGGCACCGGACCCGTCGCGCCCGTCTCGCCCGATCCCAGCGGCCGGTTGTCGTCGAAGCCGATGAAGACCCCGACCACGATGTCGGACGAGAAGCCGACGAACCAGGCCGAGCGGTATTCATTGGTCGTGCCGGTCTTGCCGCCCACCCAGCGGCCGAGGCCCCGGGCGCTGGCGCCGGTGCCCCGCTGGACCACGCCTTCCAGCATCGAGCTCATCTGATAGGCGGTGATCGGATCGATCACCTGCGTCCCGCGTCCCTCGAGCCGCGGCGATTCCTGCCCGCTGAAGGGCCGCCCGCAGTCGCGGCAGCGGCGCCGGTCGGCGCGGAAGATAGTCTCGCCGTCGCGGTCCTGAACCAGTTCAATCAGATAGGGATCGACCCGCCGCCCGCCGTTGACGAAGGCGGCGTAGGCGGCCGTCAGGCGATAGGGCGTGGTCTCCCCCGCCCCCAGCGACACCGACAGGTTCGGCTGCAGATTGTCGGCCACGCCCATCCGCCGCGACAGGTCCACCACGTTGCGCATGCCCACGTCCTGGGCCAGCCGCACGGTCATGACGTTGCGCGACAGCTCCAGCCCGCGCCGCAGGCTCTGTGGCCCGTAGTATTCCCGGCTGTAGTTCTCGGGGCTCCAGCGCGTGCCGTTCGGCCCGCCGGCGAAGCTGATCGGCGCGTCCAGCACGATCGAGGCGGGCGTATAGTCGCCCTCCAGCGCCGCCGCATAGACGAAGGGCTTGAACGCCGAACCCGGCTGCCGTTCGGCCTGGGTCGCGCGGTTGAAGCTGGACAGGGCGTAGGAATAGCCGCCGCCCATCGCCAGCACTCGCCCCGCCTGCGGCTCGATCGCCACCAAGGCGCCGTTGACGTTGGGCACCTGTTTCAAAAGGTATTGCCCGCCCCGCGCCTCGACGAAGATCAGGTCGCCGCGCCGCAGCTGCCGGTTGGCGTTGGCCCAGGCCGCGTCCTCGGCGACCAGCGAACCGGCGCGGTTGTCCCGCGCGGTGCGGATGCGGACATTGTTGCCGGCGACAGATTCCACGGCCGCGGCTTCCCAGGCCCGGCGCTCGGGCGGGCGCTGGCCGCGCACAGCCGTCTCGCGCCAGCCCTCGGCGAAATCGGTCGTGCCCCACGGCCCGCGCCAGCCGTGCCGGCGGTCATAATTCTCCAGCCCGCGCATCAGGGCGTCACGCGCCGCCGACTGCAGCGTCGGGTCCAGGGTGGTCCGCATATAGTAGCCGCCGCGGTTGACCTCTTCCTGACCGAAGCGGGCGATGGCCTGACGGCGCGCCTCCTCGACGAAGAAGTCGGCGTCGGCGTACTGGGCCCGGCGGGGTGCATCCTGCGCAGCCAGCGGCCGGGCAAGCGCGGTGGCCAGCTGGGCGTCGTTGATGAAGCCGTTCTGGTTCATCTCCCCCAGCACCCAGTTGCGGCGGCCCAGCGCGGCCTCGGGGTGGCGTTTGGGGTGATAGTTGTTCGGCCCCTTGGGCAGGGCCGCGAGGAAGTCCGCCTCGTCCGGCGTCAGCTGGCTCAGCGACTTGCCGAAATAGTTGTAGGCCGCCGCGGCCACGCCATAGGAGCGATAGCCGAGGAAGATCTCGTTGAGATACAGCTCCATGATCTGCTGTTTGGTCAGCGTCGCTTCCAGCCGGTTGGCCAGGATGGCTTCCTTGACCTTGCGGTTGATGCTGCTCTCATTGGTCAGCAAGACGTTCTTGGCCACCTGCTGGGTGATAGTCGAGCCGCCCTCCAGCCGTCGCCCGGTGGCGGCGTTGAAGATGTTCTTGAACATGGCCCGGCCCAGCCCGCCCACGTCGATGCCGCCGTGGTTGAAGAAGTTGCGGTCCTCGGCCGCCAGGAAAGCCTGGATCACCGGCAGCGGGATCTGCTCATAGGGCACATAGATGCGCCGCTCGTCCGAGAATTCACCGATCAGCGTCCCGTCGCCGGCATAGACCCGCGTCGCCGTCGCCGGCCGGTAGTCGGCCAGTTCCGAGGCATCGGGCAGGTCATGGAACAGCCAGGCCGCATAGACGGCCACGATCAGCCCGGCCAAGGCGATCCCGCCCAGCAGGGCCACGCCCGCCATCACGAACCAGCGTTCGGCGATCTTCAACCTGAATACTCCGAATGGCGGGTCCGAACGTCCGGTTTAGCCCGCGTCGTGACCGACCGCCAGAGCCCCGATGACGCCCCCGGCGCGACGGTCCAACTCCTGTCGCGCGGCAGCCACGACATCGGCGTCCATATCCCCCTGTCCGGCCATCCAGCGCAGATAGTCGTCCGGCGGCTCGGCCCACGGCCGCCCGCGATGCTTGCCGAACGGAATCCGCTCCAGCCGCCGCGGCTCATTTGTCCAGGCCAGCATCTGCTCAACTGTGGCGACCTTCAGCATGTCGATCAGCAGATGCGCCGTGACCCATGCGTCCGGCCCCGCCCGGTGCGCCGGATCGGCCAGCGCCGGGTCCAGCCGCAGACCGCGCCAGTACCGCAGCACCTGATTGGAATGCCCCGGTGCCTCGGGCCAGATGTTCTTGGCCGATCGCACGGTGCAGATCCACGGCAGGCCGCCATGCGCCGTATCGGCGATGAACCCCCGCTCGAACCGCGCCGAATGCGCCACCATCACATCGGCGGGCTCGGGCATGAACATCTCGCGAAGCCGGTATTCGTCGCAGTGCGGATCGTCGTCGCAGAAATGCTCCGGCGTCAAATGATGCACCGCCATGGCGTGAAACGAGATCTCCCGCCGCGGCCGGAACAGCTTCGTCACCGGCGGCGACGCGACCCAGCCGCCCGCCCCGTCGGGCTCCACATCGACGATCCCGACCTCGAGGATCTCGGCCGACCGGTCTCCGCCGCTGGTTTCAAGATCGACGACACGCAGACGCATGGTCCGGAGATAGGGGGTTTGGCGTGGGAGTGCGAGAGTCCAGCCTGATCTGGCTCAATCAGGAGCTTGGGCGCGTCGATCGCTGATTCATCGCTCTTCTGGGCGGAGAGCGGCGTAGGCTCGGGATTTGTTGTTTTCGTTCATGAGGTTTCTCGTATCTCAATACGAGGCCATTTCCATGCATAACGGATAATGAGTAAAAGAAGAACGAATTCTACAACTGCAGCAAGATACATGTGTAGCCACGCATCTCCTGCTAAATTGAACAACATATACGGAATATAGACCGTAGCCACGATTATGTTTGCCCAACGATTTATTTTGGCCGGAAGGAAAACAGAAAGAAAAATCATAAGAACTGGAATTGCGACAAAAGTCATTGCTATCAACAAAAATACATATGAAATGTCAAATACAAATACTTTTCCTGCCAATATGTCTTCTATTGAGCCCGGCATATATAAATGGAAATAATCCACATAGGCGTAGAGAAACATAAAACTCGTCCACAGTGCGGCAAGTTTCATCTTCAAGCTGACATTGATCTCTTGCAGTTCACGGCGTTGTCTTTTTTGCATATTCATACGTTTCGCTCTTATTATATCTAAAAGTTGACCGGGCCGGACAGTAATCGGCGACGGCGACGGGACAGGTCGAGACGGCGCTGTCAGTCCAACGACAACTTGTCTCCATCAGCCGCGGGTGAGGCAGGGGGCGCAGAGCCTGTCCGGCAAGCGTCTTCAACTCAGCCAGGCCGGTTAAGCGTTGGGCCTTGCAGGTCTCTCTGCTGATGCGGTGACGGTGCTGGTTGAAGACCTCGGGCGAGAGGTCCAGGTTACGGAATGGGTTGGTGAATTTAGCCAGGCCCGCGACGCTAGGCGCCCTGCCAGTCAGCGGCGATCAGTTCGGGCCGACCGAGCCCCGGCCTCTGCGCAACCCTGGCCAGCTCCACCCGATGCGACACCTCGAACAGCCGAAACAGCAGTGAGATGTGATTGCGCACGGTAAAATGCGACAAGCCGAGCGCTCTGGCGATCTCCTTGTTTGACAGCCCCTGTGCAAGCAGATCGAGGATGTGGATTTGCCGCTCAGTCAGCGCGTCAGACGCGTTCTGCAAGCCGGGCGACCTGCGGTGACGCCAGAGCCGCCGCACCGTCTGGAGCAGCCGGTCTTCTGAATAGGGCTTGGTAAGAAAATCAGCCGCCTCCAGGTCAAACGCCATGGATGCGTATTCGTGGCTCGCTGCAACAAAGACCAGTCCCTGCCGAAACATTGAAGGACTGTCCTGCTCGGCCAGACGCCAGCTTTCCGGCATCGTTATGTCGACAAATACAGCGTCGAGCGCCAGAGAGGGGCTTTCCAGGACGAAAGTGGCCGCCGTCGAGCATTCGAGGACCACGGACGTGTGCGGAGTGACCGCCCGGCTCAACAACTGGTTCAAGCGAGACCTGGCGGCGGCGTCCGGGTCCACTATCGCGACCTTCAGAGGCCCTGCTGCCTTCCTGTTCATCCGAAGCGAGTTGATCACTGTTTGCAGGCCACGATGCAGGGACGGCGATCATTTCCCCTGGTTGCATGGCTTTCGGTGGCGAGGAGGTCGAAACCCGCTGAGCTGACCAGCTCGCAAAGTTCGGCCTGCCTGAAGACGCTGACAAATGGAGCCCTGCCGATCGCGCGCATACCCGGCAACAGAACAAGGCTCACCAGCGGGTTCATATCTCCAAGACAGGGCGTCTTGGAGATGAACAAGCCACTGGGGGCGAGCAGGGTGTGGATCCGGCGGAGCGTCGCCGGCACGTCACGGACCATGTGGAGGTAGTTGAACCCCAGAACCGCATTGTACCGCCCGGCCTCGAATATCGAGGCCTCCGCGGTCGCGACCTCGAACGCAAGAGCCGGGATAGCACTGGCGGACAGCTTCTCCCTGGCGATCGCGATCATTCCAGCGGAAAGGTCGGTCGCCAGATAGCTCTGCACATCGCCTGCCAGTCGCAGCGCCGTGCTTCCGGTCCCGCAGCCCAGTTCGAGCACAAGGTCGTCCGGTTTCAGCAGGGCCCGGGTCCGGTCGAGGGTGCGCTCATAGCCGCCCTGATCGGCAATGGCGTCCCTGGCGTATTTGCGCGAGCTTCTGTCCCAAAACCGCGCGTCGCTCGCCGTACTCATGCTGGAGTGCTCCCCTGCGACGGGGATAACATATGCGTATATCGAGTAAATTGCCGAAATACGCAGGCATGATATACGTAACTGCATGAAGACGATCGACTGGAACCAAATTCGCGCGTTTCACGCGACAGCCGTTGCTGGATCCCTGTCAGCAGCGGCGCGCCAGCTGGGTCTGACCCAGCCCACGTTGTCGCGGCAGGTTCTGGCGCTTGAGGCCGATCTGGGTGTGACCCTGTTTGAACGACGGGGCCGCAAGCTGGTCTTGACCCAGACCGGGATGGAGCTGCTCGATCACATTCGGGGCATGGGGGACGCGGCGGACATGCTCGTTCTCGCCGCCAGTGGACGAGCACAGGAGATTGGCGGGCGGGTCTGTATCTCCGCCACCGATATATCTGCCGCCTATCTTCTTCCCGAGATCGTGGAGCGCATCAGATCAGAAGCTCCGCAGATCACGGTCGCGATCGTCGCCTCCAACGAGATCAGCGATCTCCATCGTGGGGAAGCGGACATCGCCATACGCAATGTCCGTCCTGATGATCGCCCCGGTCTGGTCGGTCGGCACATCCGCGATTACGAAGCGGGATTCTATGCATCCGAGGACTGGGTTGCCCGCAACGGCCTGCCCATGTGTCCTGCCGATCTGGCCACGGCGGGGCTGATGGGCTTCGAAGACCCCCGCTTCTCCGGATTTCTGCGTGAGATCGGAATCCCGCTCGCTACCGAGGATTTGCGGATCGTGTCGGAGTCCGCGGCTGTGATCTGGGAAATGGCCAAACGCGGAATGGGTGTGGCCATGATGATGCGCCAGGTGGCTGAGCGGACGCCCGGAGTGGTGCATCTCCTACCGGACATGACGCCAATTCCGGTGCCGATCTGGCTGGTCACCCATCAGGAACTGCAATCCAGCCCTCGCATCCGCCTGGTCCTCGCGATCGTGGCCGAGGAACTGGCCCGGATGTAGGGTCGGGCCGGCCCACAGGCGCGCAAGCTGGCCGTTGAGAGACGTTTCCTGATGGCGGCCCCCTACGCTGACGGTCCGCCGATTGTCAGCATATCCGCTTTGCCAACCCTCTGACTTCGTTCGCTTTCTCAATAATGTAGCGTCCCCAGCCCGCCATAGGAACAGCCTCTTCCAGACTCCCTCCGTTCCGTCGCAGGGGAGGCGCAGAGGCCTTGCGACACGGTCCCCGGACCGGACGAGTACCCCCCTCGTCCCAACATCCGACTTGTGGCCCGCCCGCGGGCGGCGTTGCGGCAAGGCGTCAAGACCGCCACCGGACGCAAGCTTCCGATCAATCTCCGCGCGGAGCGTCTGCCTGCGTCGAAACGGTAACACACAACGAACTCCGGGCGCTGGCCCGGCGCTCCGCACGCCTCCCCTCACCGCTTTCGCCAAAGCGGCGATGACTTACGTCTTCTCCCGCGCTAAACCGCCGCCGAACCTTCAGGAGCCCTGCCCATGACCGTCGCCGCCCGCCTCGCCGAACTCGGCATCAGCCTGCCGGAACCCGCCAAGGCGGTCGCCAACTATGTGCCCTTCGTCCAGACGGGCAATCTGGTCCACATCTCGGGCCAGCTGTCGAACGACGCCTCGGGCGGGATCAAGGGCACGGTCGGCGCCGACGTCTCGCCGGAACAGGCGAAGGACGGCGCCCGCATGTGCGGCGTCAACCTGCTGGCCCAGATGTCGGCCGCACTGGACGGCGATCTCGAGCGCGTCGTGCGCATCGTCAAACTGGGCGGCTTCGTTCAGGTCGCCGGCGACTTCGAAGCCATCCCCGCCGTCATCAACGGCTGTTCCGACCTGATGGTCGAGGTGTTCGGCGACAAGGGCCGTCACGCCCGCTCGGCCGTCGGCGTCTACAAGCTCCCGCTCGGCTTCGCCGTCGAGGTGGACGCCATCGTCGAGGTGCGGTGAGCTTCACCCTCCAGGTCCACGACCGGGTCGCCGACATAGGCCGTGAGGCTTGGGACGCCTGCGCGTCTCCCACCGGCGACCCGTTCGTCTCCTTCGACTTCCTCGACGCCTGCGAGGCGTCCGGCAGCGCCGTACCTGCCGAGGGCTGGGCCGGCCGCCACCTCGTCCTTCGTGACGAAACCACCCGCGTTCTCGGCGTCATGCCCCTCTGGCTCAAGGGCCACAGCCAGGGCGAATATGTCTTCGACCACAGCTGGGCCGACGCGTATCAGCGCGCAGGCGGCCGCTACTATCCCAAGCTGCTGGCCGCCGTGCCCTTCACCCCCGTCACCGGCCCGCGCTTCCTCGCCCATCCCGACGCCGACGCGGCCACGGTGCGGCAGGCCCTGCTGCAGGGCGCCGTAGCCCTGACCGAGCGGCTCGGCGTCTCATCCCTGCACGTCAACTTCCCGACCGAGGACGACTGGACCGCCATGGGCGCGGCCGGCCTGCTGCAGCGGCAGGACATGCAGTACGTCTGGCGCAACGGCGGCTATGCGACCTTCGACGACTTCCTTTCCGCCCTGTCGTCCAACCGCCGCAAGACCATCCGCCGCGAGCGACGCGAGGCTCGGGCCGGGCTCGACATCCGCGTTCTGACCGGCGCGGACATCACGCAAGCGCATTGGGACGCCTTCTTCGCCTTCTACATGGACACCGGAGAGCGGAAATGGGGCCGGCCCTATCTGACGCGGGACTTCTTCACCCGGCTCGGCGCGACCATGGCCGACCGTATCGCCCTGATCATGGCCTTTCGCGACGGAGACGCCATCGCCGGCGCCCTGAACCTGATCGGCCGCGACGCCCTCTACGGCCGCCAGTGGGGCGCGCTGGAGGAGATCCCCTTTCTCCATTTCGAGCTCTGCTATTATCAGGCCATCGAGTTCGCCATCGCTCGCGGCCTGTCCCGCGTCGAGGCCGGGGCGCAGGGCGAACACAAGATCGCCCGCGGCTATCTGCCCTCGCCCGTGTATTCGGCCCACTTCATCGCTGACCCGGCCCTGCGCGAACCGGTGGCGCGCTACCTCGACGGCGAACGCCCGGCCGTTGCGGCCGAGATTGAGGTCATGACCACCGAACTGTCACCCTTCCGCCGAAATGACTGAGGCTCAGTCGGCCGCAGCGCGCTTGGGCGCCTCGCCGATGAACCAGCCGGCGATCCAGCTGACGATCCCCGTCACCACCGCCGCGCCTACGCCGGCCCACAGACCGTCCACCACGAACCCGCCCAACAGGCTGGCTACCAGTCCGATCATGGCGGCGTTCACCACCAGCAGAAACAGGCCGAAGGTGATGATCGTCAGCGGGAAGGTGACGAAGGTGAGGATCGGCCGCACCACTGCGTTTGCGATCCCGAGCAGCAGGGTCGCGGCCAGCAACGACCCGTTGGACAAAAAATCCACCCCGTCCACGACCCTCGACGACAGCCACAGGCCGAAGCAGGTGACCAGGAACTGGACGATGAAACGAAGCATGGCTCTCTCCCGACTCGAGCGGCACGATAACGCGAAACCGCACGACGGGCTCCCCCATTCCGCCGCCGGTTGCTACGGTGGCCCTGACCCCCGGAGCCCCCGATGAGCCTGAACGCGCCCTACGACCCCGACAACATCTTCGCAAAAATCCTGCGCGGCGAGATTCCCTCGGTGAAGGTCTGGGAGGACGACCACGTGCTGGCCTTCATGGATGTGTTTCCGCAGTCGGAGGGCCACGTCCTGGTCATATCCAAGACCTCGACCGCCCCCTCCCTGCTGGAGATCGAGCCCGAGGCTCTCGGCCACCTGATCGCCGCCGTCCAGCGCACGGCCCGTGCCGTCGAAAAAGCCCTGCGGCCCGACGGCTTCCAGATCATGCAGCTGAACGGCGAGGCCGGCGGCCAGACCGTCTTCCATCTGCATTTCCACATCATCCCCCGCTGGTCCGACCGTCCGATGAAGGGTCATGGCCACGCCCCGATGGCCGACGCCGCAGACCTGCGCCTCCTCGCCGACCGGATCGCCGCCGTACTCGACTGAACGCCGTTCCTTGACCACTCGCCTTACAGGCGTAGCTTCGTCCGATGGCGGAGCATCCGCATGCCTTGGGAGGGGCGGGACATGACGGCGAAACTGAACTGGCTGGGAATCATCGTGGCGACCGTCGTCGCCTTCTTCCTCGGCTTTCTCTGGTACGGCCTGATCTTCGCCGAGAAATGGATGGCCCTGACCGGCGTCACCGACGAAAGCGGCGGCGATCCGATGTGGATGATGCTGGGCGTGGTCCAGACCTTCATCACCATGACCGGCCTGGGCTGGCTCATCGCCCGCGACGGCGCGTCGGGCTGGATGAACGGCCTGAAGATCGGCCTGATCGCCGGCGTCTGTTTCGCCCTGATGACCTCGGCATATGGCTTCATCTACCAGACCAGCCCGATGGGCCTGCTGCCGATCGACTGGAGCCACCTGCTGGTCGTCTATGCCGTCGGCGGCGCCCTCATCGGCGGCCTGCGCATGAAACCCAAAAGCTGACACCCTTGAAACGGGAGCGGTTTCCCGTGCACCGTGACGCCCATGGCGCTTCTGTTCGGTGATCCCGCTCCCACCTTCGCGACTGAGGGAGTCAGCAATCCCCGCTACGTCTTCGACGCGGCGGCAGGCCGCTATCTTCTGCTAGCCATCGTCCCAGCGGGTCCAGGAGTCGCTCGCGCCCTCGCCATGATCGAACGCCAGCGCGCGGCCTTCAACGATGCTCATGCCAGCGCCTTCGTCGTCATCGTCGGCAAGGACAAGGGCCGCAAGAGGCGCGAAGACAGTCTTCCCGGCCTGCGCTTCCTGTTCGACGAGGATGGCGCGGTCGCCGCCCTCTATGACGCCGCTGACGCCGAACGCTGGTGCCTGGTCGATCCGGCCCTGCACGTCATGGCGATCGTCGGCGCGGACCAGGCCGCCGCGCTCGTCGACCGCACAGCCGCCCTGCCCACACCCGGACGCCACGGGGGTCCGGAAGGCTCGGCGCCGGTGCTGCTGACGCCGCGCATCTTCGAGCCGGCCTTCTGCGAACGGCTGATCGCCCTCTATCGCGAGATCGGCGGAGAGCCATCCGGCTTCATGCGCGAGGTGGCCGGCGTCACCACCCTTATGACGGACAGGGACCACAAGCGGCGCTCGGACG
>JALYPS010000196.1 GCA_030856285.1 Pseudomonadota bacterium | reverse complement strand
CATCACGGCTGACGCGTGGATGCTGAAGGCCGACGAATGGTGGGACGATGACGGCAAGGCCAAGGACCCCGGCATCACCCGCGCCATGGGAATCCTGGAGCAGGCGCTGGCCGCGGCGCCCGACGATCCGGGGGCCATCCACCTCTACATCCACCTGACGGAATGGTCGGATGATCCGCACAAGGCCATTCCCTATGGCGAGCGTCTGGCGTCGCTTGCGCCCGGGGCCAGCCATCTGGTGCACATGCCGTCGCACACCTTCTATCGCGTCGGTCGCTACCGGGACGCCATGATGTCCAACGTCAACGCCGTGGCGCTGGATCGGCAATACGACAGGCTGGCGGGGCCGCCCGGGGGCGTGCCCGGCATGCCCCTGCACGGCCACAACATCCATTTTGGCATGGGCGGCGCCCTGATGGCGGGCGGGGGCGAAGAAGGCCTGAAGCTCGCCGAGTGGTTCCTGGCCACCTTCCCGGACATTCCCGCCGACAACATGTGGCGGCAGATGGTCGCCAACAACGCCTACGCCAACTATGGCCGCTTCGGTTCGCCGGAACAGGTCGCGGCCTTGCCGGAACCGCCCGCCACCCATCCCCTGCTGCGCGTCAGCTGGCGCTATGCGCGGGGCGAGGCGGCGGCGCGGGCGGGCGACGCCGCGGGCGTGCGCGCCGAAGCTGAAGCCATCAAGACCCTCCGCGCCGATCCGTCCTTCGCTTCGGGACCGATGGCCAGCGAGCGGCGTGATTTCACCGAATTGTCCCAGCGCGTGCTCGAGGGCCGCGCCGCGATGATCGCGGGCGACGCCGACGCGGCCATCGCCGCCTTCACGCGCGCGGCGGCGATTCAGGGCCAGGGCGAGGAGGGCGGCGATCCGCCGATCGTCTGGTATCCCACCCGCCGCAGCCTCGCCGCCGCCCTGCTGCTGAAGGGCGACGCCGCCGGCGCCCGCGCCAAGGTTCTGGAGCTGATCGAGGACTGGCCGAACGATCCCTACAGCTATTTCGTGCTGGCCGAGGCTGAAGCGGCTCTCGGCGATGCCGCCGCCGCCGCCGAGGCCCGTCGCCGTTCGCGCATCGAATGGATCGGCGGCGCCATGGATCTCAAACTGGCCTGACGGGGCGCCTCAGGAAGGCGGGGCGACCGCCATATTGTCGATCAGTCGCGTGCGCCCCAGCCAGGCGGCCGCCAGAATACGCCCCGGCGCGTCGACGACGCCGTCCCCGAAGGCGGCCAGATCGTCGGCGCGGCGGACGGCGACATAGTCCACAGAGCTGAAACCCGCCCTCAGCAGGGCCTCGCAGGCGTCCCGTTCGACGGCGTCCAGCGAACCCCCTGACGCGGCTGCCGCCCCGGCCTCGGCCAGTACGCCGTTCAGCTGTCGGGCGATGCCCAGCTCCGCCGCGGAGAGGTAGGCGTTGCGCGAGGACAGGGCCAGGCCGTGCCCGTCCCGCATCGTCGGCGATCCGACGACCTCGGTGGGAATGTCGAGGTCTCGGACCAACCGCCGCACGACCATCAGCTGCTGCCAGTCCTTCTCGCCGAACACGGCCACATCCGCCTGGACCTGGTTCAGCAGTTTGGCGACCACCAGGGCGACGCCGCCGAACATCTGCGGCCGGAACTCGCCTTCCAGCCCCTCGGCCGGTCCCCCGACGCTGATCGTGGTGGTGGCGCCCGCCGGATACATCTCGTCCACAGACGGCGCGAACAGCAGGTGGCAACCAGCTCCGCCCAGCAGCTCAGCGTCGCGGGCCTCCTGCCGGGGATAGGTTCCGAGATCCTCGTGGGCGGCGAACTGGGTCGGATTGACGAAGACGCTGGCTACGATCCGGTCCGCCCGTTGGCCCGCCTCGCGCACGAGCGTCAGGTGGCCTTCGTGCAGCGCACCCATCGTCGGCACGAAGCCGACGGGGAACCCTTGCCGCCGCCAGCCGCTTACGGTCTCGCGCAGCGCCGCCACGGTTCGCGCAACGGGAAGGGCGTCTGTCTCGACCATGATGAACGGATTAACCCTTCGCCTTAAGCGTGCTTGTGAACCGGGCGGCAAATCCTGCCGTGCCAGTGTCGGCTTATGACCCCCAGTCTCCTCATTCGTCCAGTTGTTGTGCTCCTTGCGGGCGTCGGCCTGAACGCCTGCGGCATGATCGACAGTGATCCGCACCGGTTCGAGAACCTCGCCAACTCTGTCGCCACCCTCAATCTGGACGGTCAGCGCGCCGCCGCCCCGGCCCGCACGGCTGCCGAAGTGGGCCTGCGTCCGGCCCTGCGCGTCGAGGTCATGGAGCCCCACGCCCTTTGGGACGTCCGCGACGGTCTGGACGGCGCCGTCGAACGCGCCACGCCCCGGCTCGTGGCCGCCGCCGCTCCCGCCGTGGCCGACGCCATGGTGCAACAGGTGTCTGCCCGGATCGACGCCGCCTCCTCGCGCGCCGGCCTGCGTTCCGCCCTGCCGTCGGCACGTCCGACCGCGCCCCGCTCCAACCGGGGTCTGGTCCAGCTCGGCGCCTATTCCAGCGAGGCCGCCGCCCGTTCGGCCTGGTCCCGCCTCAAGTCCGGCGAGGCCGCCTGGGCCCTGAGGGGCCTCTCGCCGGTCTATGAGGGCGTCGAGGTCGGCGGCCGTCGCCTGACCCGCCTCAAGGTCACCGCCCCGGCCGCCGGAGCCGCCGCCGTCTGCGCCGCAGCGGGCATCGACGACCCCTGGTGCAACCGGGTCGCCTGACCCGCGCATCCACAGTCCTCGTCCATCCTGTCGTTGACGTCGCCGCCCGCGGACGCGATTCTGCGAGCCTGCGGTCGCGCGTCTGAGTCGGCGATCGCCTGAGAGGCGTGAACATCCATGGCTGACCCTGCGGTCATCGTCGTCGGCAACGAAAAAGGCGGGGCGGGCAAGTCCACCCTCGCCATCCACATCGTCTGCGGCCTGCTGCATGCGGGCCGGCGCGTCGCCATCATCGATCTGGACCTGCGCCAGCGGTCGATGGCCAAATTCTTCGCCAACCGCGCCGCCTGGATGGCCGGCAACGATCAGCTCCTGCCGATGCCGGTCGAGCCCGCCATGGGCGACGGCAAGGCGCTGGCCCGGGCAGACGAACAGGAACAGCTGGCCCGCTTTCAGGCCGCCATGGCCCAGGCCCGGGCCGAGGCCGACATCATCCTGATCGACACGCCCGGCGGCGACACCCTTCTGTCCCGGACAGCGCATGGC
>JALYPS010000189.1 GCA_030856285.1 Pseudomonadota bacterium | reverse complement strand
GGATGGTGCTCGGCCGGGTCCGGCTAGGGCGGCCCATTACCGTGCACGCGGTCGGGCGCTGGGCGGACGGCGGCTACCGGCATTGCGTCAGGCTGTCCTACAACTGGCGTGGCGAGTGGGCCATGCCCCCCGCGGGCGGGGCGGGCGACGACGCCGGCGTCCCAACTCCCTGACGCGCCTGTGGCGCGATAGTTATTCCCGCCGTCACACACCCTCGCTAGGGTTGCGGCCATGACGGTCGCCGAAATCCGCCGCACCGCCCCGCGTCAGACGGGCTTGAGAGGCCTCGTCGGAGCGCTGGCCTTCCTGTGCCTGGTGCTGTTCCTGCTGGCCATCGAACAGAAACATGCCGTGGCGGCCTGGGGGGCGATCCGCGACGACGCGGCGCCGGCCGCCCGGCGCGTCGCGGATTGGGCGGGGAGGCTGGTGTCCGGCGGAGCCGACGGACTGGCCGGGCTGAAGGCCGCCCTCGCCGACGACGGCAACCCGTTGGTCGCCGCATCGACGACCGCGGTGCTGGCCGGTGAGTTCGGCCCCGAGGACGAGGCCGCGCGCGCGGCCCTGGGCGGTGCTGCGTTCACCGGCGCCATGGTGCGGTTCGACACGGGCGACAGCTTCCGGACCACCCCTTTGCGGATCGCCGCCGGGCGCGAGCATTTCGTCTTCGGCCAGACCTTCGCCGACCGGCTGGAGGCCTCCGGCGACGCCCAGATCGAACTGCGCCGGATCATCCCCGTCACGCGCGGCGAGCCGTTGAAGCCCTCGGCGCTGTGCGGCGGCGAGACGCCGGGCCTGATCGCCCTGCTGCATCGGCGCGATCGGGTTGATCTGATGCTGTTCCGAGCTGCGGCCCGGCCGGGGCCGGACGCGCCGGTCGCGGATCTGTGCGGAGCATGGCGCCTCCGCGCACGCTAGGTCGATCCCCGGGACGGTCTTGCCAGACAGGGTTGGGGCGCTAAGCTTTGCTGAACAATGGAGGCGACCATGAAGCGGATCACTGTGCTCGCCGGCCTCGGTCTGGCCGCCCTCGCGCTCGGCGGCTGCGATGAAATGAGGGTCGGCTTTGAGAAGGGCATGGCCGAAGGCAAGGCGAAGGCCGAGGCGGAGCGCGCCGAAAAGGCGGCGCCGGCCGAAGCGCCAGCGCCCGCTGCGGCGGAGACGCCCGGGAAGGCGCCCACCCCGGCCGGATGATGGGAAAGCGGGCCGGAACGTTCTCGCCGTTCGTGCTGGCCAGCACCTTGGGGGCGCTCGCGGCCCTGTGGACGTGGACCCTTCCGGGAGACCCGACACGGTTTCCGGCTACGGGGACCGGCGGGGTCGAGATTCACATCCTGAACAACGGCTTTCACACCGACCTGGCCGTGCCGCGCGCGCGCCTGGAGGCGGGCGGAGGGCCGCTGGCGCAGGCATCGCGCACGCTGGGCGAGGGCGACTGGGTCCTGATCGGCTGGGGCGACGCGAAGTTTTTTGTCGACGAGAGCCCGATGGAGGGGCGGCTGCTCGATGGCGCGCGGGCCTTCTTCATGCCCGGCAACGCCTCGGTGGTGATGCTGGACCCCGAGGCGGGAGACCCAAGGCGCCGGTTCGCGCCTGACAGTCACCGGACCGTGCGGCTGTCGCAGGCCGGGTTCGATGCCTTGCGATCGCGGATCGAGACCTCACTCGCTCTGGAGGACGGTAGTCCCCGCCTGACCACCGCCCGGTCTGGCGCCGGCGCCCGGTTCTTCGCCAGCCGTGAAACCTTCTGGATCGGATACATCTGCAACAGCTGGATGGCGCGGATCCTGAACGCGGGTGGCGTGCCCGTACGACCGATGCGCGCGGTTACGGCCGCCGAGGTCATCGCCAGCCTCGACCGGGCGCAATTGGACACAGCGCCCGCGCGGGACTAGACCCCGCCCCTTCGCTTTTTCCAGACCGGGTCCGATCCCCGGCGGGCGACAGGAGCCGACCATGAGCAACCGCAAACCCCGGAAACCCGCCGCCAAGGCCGGCACCGTCAGCCAGCGCCAGCTGCGCGCCTCGGAAATGATCCGCCACGCCCTCGTCGAGGTCATGCGCGAGAACGAGATCCGCGACCCGGCCCTCGTCGGCGTCTCCGTCACCGTCACCGAGGTGCGGCTGTCGCCCGACCTGAAACACGCCACCTGTTTCGTCGAGCCGCTGGGCGCGGGCGTCGAGACCGCGCCGGTCGCGGGCCAGATCGACGAGATCGTCAAGGCGCTGAACGCCCACGCCAAATTCCTGCGCGGCGCGTTGGGGCGGCATATCGAGATGCGATTCACCCCTGACCTGCGCTTCCGCCACGACGAGAGCTTCGCCGCGGCCGAGCGGCTGAACCGCCTTCTCGACGACCCCCGCGTTCGCGCCGACGTCTATGTCTCGCCGTTCGAGGACGATGACGCGGAAGAGCAGGGCTAGTGGGTCGCCGCAAGAAGGGCGAGATCGTCAACGGCTGGGTCTGTCTCGACAAGCCGTTCGGCATGGGCTCGACCGAGGCCGTCTCGAAGGTGCGCCGCCTGTTTGACGCCCAGAAGGCCGGTCACGCCGGGACGCTGGACCCGCTGGCATCCGGCATCCTGCCTATCGCCCTGGGCGAGGCCACAAAGACTGTCGCGTTCATGATGGAGGCGCAGAAGGTCTATCGCTTCACCATCAACTGGGGCGTCTCGACCGACAGCCTCGACCGCGAGGGCGAGATCGTCGCGCGCTCGGACGTCCGGCCCGATGTCGAGGCGGTGCGGGCGGCGCTGCCGGCTTTCGTCGGCGAGATCGATCAGATCCCGCCGCAGTTCAGCGCCATCAAGGTCGACGGCCAGCGCGCCTATGACCTGGCCCGCGAGGGCGCCGAGTTCGAACTGGCCAGCCGCCGGGTGATGATCCATGAAGCCGCGGTCTCGGACAGCCCCGACGCCGACCATGTCGAGCTGACCATCCGAACGGGCAAGGGTGTCTATGTGCGCTCGCTGGCGCGCGATCTGGCGGTCGTTCTGGGGGCCGAGGGGCACGTTTCGGCCCTGCGCCGCGAGCGGGTCGGACCGTTCTCGACGGAAAACGCCGT
>JALYPS010000175.1 GCA_030856285.1 Pseudomonadota bacterium | reverse complement strand
GGCCGGCGCCGGCGTCGTCGCCGACAGCGATCCGGCCGCGGAATACGCCGAGACTATCGCCAAGGCGAACGCCCCGATGCGTGCTGCCGAGGACGCTTGGCGCTATCCGTTCGGCAACCGCTAGGGCTGGGCGGTGATCGCGGGCTCGTCGAACCGCACGCCCGGCCCCAGCACCATGACGCCGGCCATCAGCACGGCCGCCATCGCCGCCAGAGCCGCCGCGCCGAGGGCGGCGTAAGGGCTGGGCTTCGGTGCGGACGGCGCCAACAGGGTGCGCGCCTTCGTGATGCTGGTGTGCGCCATGGAACTCCCCGGACTGACGAGGCAGGTTCGGGCGGGTTGGGTTAACAGGGACTTACCGTCACATCCGCTTGGCGTAGCGCGACGCACCCCCTAGAAGCCGGACCATGATCCTCGTCGTCGACAACTACGACAGCTTCACCTGGAACCTCGTCCACTACCTCGCGGAGCTGGGCGCGGAGACGCGTGTAGTCCGCAATGACGACCTCTCCGCCGCCGAGGCCTGGGCCCTGAAGCCCGAGGCGGTGCTGCTCTCGCCCGGCCCATGCACGCCCAACGAGGCCGGCGTCTGCCTCGCCATCCTCGACACCGCCCCGCTCGACATGCCGATCTTCGGCGTCTGCCTCGGTCATCAGGCCATGGGCCAGGCCTTCGGTGGCGAGGTCATCCGCGCCAAGGCCCTGATGCACGGCAAGACCTCGCCGATCGGGCATGACGGCCGCAGCGTCTTCAAGGGCCTGCCCTCGCCCTTTACCGCCACCCGCTACCATTCGCTGGCCGTGCGCCGCGAAACACTGCCTGATATGCTGGACGTCACCGCCTGGACCGCCGACGGCGAGATCATGGGCCTCGCCCACAAGACCCGGCCGATCCACGGCGTTCAGTTCCATCCCGAGTCCATCGCCACCGAACACGGCCATGACCTGCTGGCCAACTTCCTCGATCTCGCCAACGTCAGACGCCGGGCGATGGTCTGATGGCTGACAGTTTCAAGCCCCTGCTCGCCAAGCTGGTCGACGGCGGAATCCTGTCGGCGGACGAGGCCCACGCCTTCTTCGCCGCGTGCCTGCGCGGCGAGCCGACCCCGGCACAGGTCGCCGCCGCCGTCACCGCCCTGCGGATCCGTGGAGAGACGGTCGAGGAGATCGCCGCCTTCGCCACCGCCATGCGCGAGGCGGCGAAGACGCTCGACCACCCCTATGACGCCATCGACACCTGCGGCACCGGCGGCGACGGCCAGCACACCTTCAACATCTCGACCGCCGCCGCACTGGTGCTGGCCGGCGCGGGGCTGAAGGTCGCCAAACACGGCAACCGGGCCATGAGCTCCAAATCCGGCTCGTCGGACGTGCTGTCGGTGCTGGGCGTCAACCTGCAGGCCACCCCGGCCCAGCAGCGCCGCTCGCTGGACGAGGCCGGCATCGCCTTCCTGTTCGCGCCCGCCTATCACGGCGCCATGCGTCACGTCGGGCCGGTGCGGGCCGAGATCGGTTTCCGCACCGTCTTCAACCTGCTGGGGCCCCTGTCCAATCCGGCGGGCGCCCGGCGTCAGGTCATGGGCGTCTATGACCCCCGCCTGCTCGAGCCCTTGGCCGAGGTGCTGGGCCGACTCGGGGCGACCCGCGCCTGGACTGTTCATGGTCAGGGCCTCGACGAACTGACCACAACGGGCGAGACCGAGGTGGCGGAATGGAAGGACGGCGCCGTCCACCGGTTCACCGTCACCCCCGAAGACGCCGGCCTGCCGCGCGCCGATCTCGCGGCCCTGCGCGGCGGCGATGCGGAAGAGAACGCCGTCGCCCTGCGCGCCCTGCTGGACGGGGCCAGGGGCGCCTACCGCGACATCGTCTTGCTCAACGCCGCCGCCGCCCTGGTCGTCGCCGACCGCGCCGCCGATCTTGCTGAGGGCGCGGCGCTTGCGGCGGCGGCTATCGACGAGGGCCGCGCGTCAAAGGCTTTGACCGATCTGGTCGAGGCCACCAATACCGTCATCGAGGAAGAGCCCGTTTGAGCGACGTCCTCGCCGGCATCGCCGCCTACAAGCGGTCGGACGTGGCCGCGCGCAAGGCCGCGACCTCGCAGGACACGATCGAGTCGCTGGCGCGCTCGGCCTCGCCACCGCGCGGTTTCCGCACCGCCCTCGAACGTCATGTCGAGGAGACCGGTCGGCCCGCCCTGATCGCCGAGATCAAGAAGGCGAGCCCGTCCAAGGGGCTGATCCGCCCCGATTTCGACCCGCCGGCCTTGGCCCGCGCCTATGAGCGCGGCGGCGCGACCTGCCTGTCGGTACTCACGGACGGCCCCAGCTTCCAAGGCGACGACGCCTTCCTCGCCGCCGCCCGCGACGCCGTCTCCCTGCCCTGCCTGCGCAAGGACTTCATCGTCGATCCCTGGCAGGTCGCCGAGAGCCGGGCCCTCGGCGCCGACTGCATCCTGATCATCCTCGCCATGATCGACGACGCCCTCGCCGCCGACCTCCTGGCCGAGG
>JALYPS010000173.1 GCA_030856285.1 Pseudomonadota bacterium | reverse complement strand
TGGATGACCTGAAGCTGGGCCAGACGGCCGGTCAGGGCCAGGCCCCCGAGCGTGGTCAGGCCGCCGAGCACGAAGGTGCGGCGCAGGAAGGAACCCTGACGCTCATTGACGTCGGAAAAGAAGATGGACGGTTCGGAACTCACCGGAACCTCACGTCGCCGTCCTCGAACCGCTCGATCATGCGGTCGGCGAACGGGAAGAGCAGCAGGGTCGGCACGATCTGGCCGATCAGGGCGAGGATGCTGGGCGGATTACGGGCGATCAGGGTGACCACCAGCCAGGCCATCAGGAAGGCCAGGGTGCAGCAGGCGGCGTACCAGACGAACAGGACAGCGGTGTCCTGACCGATCAGGAAGCTGCGCGAGGCCAGCACGACCGCATAGATGGCCAGCAGGGCCAGGGCCCACAGGCCGAGCGGGCCGTAGGTCAGGACGTCGAGGGTCAATCCCAGCAGGGTCAGCACCAGCGGGGCCGTGACCGTCGGACGGATCAGCGGCCAGGAAAAGGCCAGCACCATTGGGATGACCGGTTCGGGCAGGTTCAGACCGAACAGCTCGACCGGCGTGGCGAGGATGATGGTGACGGCGACCGTGACCAGGGCCGGAATGATGATCCACTGCACCGGTCCGACGACGCGGACCGCGACCGGGCGTCTCATTCGGTCCCTCCCGGCGAGGGGGCGGCAGGTTGAACCGGCGCGGGTCGTGGACGGGCGGCCTCGGCGGCCGTCGCCGCAGCCGTATCGGATCGTCTCTGCTCGGCCTGCGCGCGGGCCGTATCACGGCGGGCGGCCGAGTCCCGGATGGCGGAGGCCTGTTCGGGGGTGGCCTCCGACAGCGTGCCGAGCGCGGCCAGCGGCGGGGCGTTGAGATCCTCGGGGCCGATCAGCTGGCCGAAATCCTCGAACAGCATGACACGGACATAGTCGATGGCGCCGCGGTCGCTGAACAGTTTGACGCGCCAGCTGCCGTCGATGCCCCGGGCGGCGACGCCGATGGGCACGCCGCGGGGGAAGCCGCCGCCGTCGCCGGACGACAGGATCCGGTCGCCGACCTGGACCGAGCCGACGCCGCGCATGAATTCGAGCCGGGGATTGTCGCTGCCGTCGCCCTTGAGGATGGCGCGGGCGTCGGTGCGGTCGACGAGCACCGGCACCTGGCTGGCCACGTCGGTGACCAGCAGCATGCGGCTGATGCCTGGCGAGACGCCGACGACACGGCCGACCAGACCGTGCTCGTTGATGACAGGATTGCCGACCTTGACGCCCTTTGCCGACCCCGCGTCGATCAGTCGGGCCTTGGAGAAGGGACCGCGCGCGTCGAGGATGGAGCGCGCCGTCTGCATGGCGACGGGCGGCTCGGGCCGGATGCCCAGCATGGCCTCGTAGCGGGCATTGACGTTTTTCAGCGCGATGGCCTGGTCGCGCCACGGCTGCAGATCGGCCAGTTCGCGCTTGAGCCGACGGTTCTCGGAGACGGCGAAGAAATAGCCGCCGACATAGTCCGAGGCATGGCCGAACCAGCGCACCGGGGCCGCGAAGACGCCGCCGACCGGACCGGCGACCGCTTCCACGCCGGAGCGGACCGGCTGATAGGGCGAGGTCTGGGCGCGGGCGTCGCTGATCAGCAGCAGGATGCAGCCGATGGCCGCGACAACGACGGTCACGGCCGCGGTCCAGACCAGCGGCACCTTGATGTTCTCGAACGGTCCGTCGCGAAACGCCACGGCGCGCCTTCCTCAGAAAAGGGAATCAGCGGGACGCCCCCGGCCGATCTGTCGAGCCTATCGCAAAATCCATGCCGGTTGGGAACCGGCGACGGGCTCATGATGACGGGGATTTGCGGCGGAGTTGGGGATCAAGCCCTAGAGGGCGGAATCCAGCACGCCCTTCATCCAGCGCGGATGCTCGAGCACCCGGCCGCAGCCGATGGCCACGCAGGACAAGGGATCGTCCGCGACCGAGACGGGCAGGCCCGTGTGATCGCGGATTTCCGCGTCCAGACCGCGCAACAGCGCGCCGCCGCCGGTGAGCATGATGCCCTTGTCGGCGATGTCGGCGGCCAGTTCGGGCGGGGTGGCTTCCAGCGCGACCTTCACGGCCTCGACGATCTGGGAGACCGGCTCGGCCAGGGCTTCGGCGGCCTGACGTTCGGAGATGCGGACCTCGCGGGGGACGCCCTGCATCAGGTCGCGGCCCTTGACGTCGATCGACAGGCCTTCGCCGTCGGCCGGGATGCGGGCGGTGCCGATGTCCTTCTTGATGCGCTCGGCGGTGGTCTCGCCGATCAGAAGGTTATGGTTCCGGCGCATGTAGCTGATGATCGCCTCGTCCATCTTGTCGCCGC
>JALYPS010000165.1 GCA_030856285.1 Pseudomonadota bacterium | reverse complement strand
TCCAGCGCTGGTAGAGCGTCCAGTCGCGCGTCAGCCAAAGCTCGGCGATGGTGGCGCGCTCGGCCGCCGTGGATTGGGCCAGTCCTTCGCGGTCCGGCCGGGCGAACAGGATGAACCGCGCCTCTATGCCCGCGGCGCGCAGCTTGGGCGCCTCGTCGCGTTCATAGCGCTGCATGGCGGCCGAGTCGCGATAGCCGATGATGTAGAGGGGCTCTCCCCCGCCGCCGGCAGAAATCCACGAGGATTCGTCCAGAAGCCGTTGAACAGACGCCTGGTTGCGCTGCACCGTCACCGGCTGGAAACGCGCGTAGAAATGCTGGTAGGCCCAGAAACCGCCGATGGCGATCGCCAGGCCGATGACGGCGGCCAGGGCGGACCAGATGAAAAATCGACGCATGCGGGGGAGCGCTCCAGCTTCACGGTGCAGACAGCATAACGCCTATCACCGAAATGCGCCGCCGCGAACGCGCCCCGCGCGATCCGTCACCCCATGGTCGGGATGACGAAGCTCGAGTCGGCGTGTTCCAGATCTCTGTCAGGCCAGCGGGCGGTGACGGTCTTGACCTTGGTCCAGAATTTCACCCCCTCCATGCCGTGCTGGTTGGTGTCGCCGAAGGCCGAGCGCTTCCAGCCGCCGAAGGTGTGATAGGCGACCGGCACCGGGATCGGGACGTTGATCCCGACCATGCCGACATTGACTCGGGCGGCAAAGTCGCGGGCCGCGCGGCCGTTCTGGGTGAAGATGGCGACGCCGTTGCCGTACTGGTGCTTGGACGGCAGCGACAGGGCTTCCTCGAAGCTGGCGGCGCGGACGATCTGCAGCACCGGGCCGAAGATCTCCTCCTTGTAGGACTCCATCTCCGGCGTGACGTGGTCGAACAGCGACGGGCCGATGAAATAGCCCTTCTCGTGCCCCTGCAGGGAGAAGCCGCGGCCGTCGACGACCAGTTCGGCGCCCTCGCGCACACCGGTCTCGATCCAGCCCTCGACGCGGGCCTTGTGCTGGGCGGTGACGACCGGGCCGTAGTGGGCGCCGGCGTCGGTCGAGACGCCGACCCGCATGGTCGGGATTTCGGCGACCATGCGCTCGCGCAGTTCGTCGGCGGTCTTCTTGCCGACCGGAACGACGACCGGCAGGGCCATGCAGCGCTCGCCGGCCGAGCCGTAGGCGGCGCCGGACAGGTCCTTGATCACCTGATCCATGTCGGCGTCGGGCAGGACGATGCCGTGGTTCTTGGCGCCGCCCATGGCCTGGACGCGTTTCCCGTGGCTCGCGCCGGTCTGGTAGACATAGTTGGCGATATCGGACGAGCCGACGAAGCTGACCGCGTGGACCAGCGGATGGATCAGGATGGCGTCGACCGCGGCCTTGTCGCCGTGGACGACGTTGAGCACGCCCGCCGGAGCCCCGGCCTCCATCATCAGTTCGGCCAGACGGACCGGCACGGACGGATCACGCTCGCTGGGCTTCAGGATGAAGGTGTTGCCGACGGCGATGGCGACGCCGAACATCCACATCGGGATCATGGCCGGGAAGTTGAACGGGGTGATGCCCGCCACCACGCCCAGCGGCTGACGCATCGAATAGACGTCGATGCCGGGACCAGCGCCCCAGGTATATTCGCCCTTCAGCGCATGCGGGATGCCGCAGGCGAACTCGATGACCTCGAGCCCGCGTTGAATGTCGCCTTTCGAGTCGGCGATGACCTTGCCGTGCTCGGCCGAGAGCATTTCGGCCAGCTCGTCCATATGGGCCTCGACGAGGCGTTTGAACTCGAACATCACCCGCGCGCGGCGCTGGGGATTGGTCGAGGACCAGCCGTCGAAGGCGTTCTGGGCGGCCTGGACGGCGCGGTCCATCTCGGTAACGGAGGCCAGCTGGACCCGGGCCTGAACCTCGCCGGTGTTGGGATTGAACACGTCCGAAAAGCGGCCCGAGGCGCCCGTGAAGCTGGCGCCGTCGATGAAGTGGTTGATGTCGCGCATGATCGGAAACAGTCCTGGAAAACGAAACAGCCGGGTCGAATGGGCAGCGGTTTAGCCGCTGGCCAGCCCCGGCGCCAGCATCTCTAGACCGCAGCGTCGAACAGGGCGTCGCGGGCGATGTCGGCCTGGAGCATGGGGAAGAAATGCGTGCCGCCCTGCACGGTCCCGACGGTGACATGCGGCAGGCCGCGCGGGTTCTCCGGCAGCTGGCACGGCGAGGCCCCCTCGGCCTTGAGAATCGTCACCGGGCAGTCGAGGCGTTTCAGGGCGCGCCAGGGATCATGGCTCTGGGCTGCGTAGTTGGAGGCCTCCCAGGCGGGGTCGCAAGCGAGGGTGAAGCCCTCCGGCGTCTCGATCAGGCCGTCGGCGATATAGTCGGCGAGCATCATCTCGGGCCAGCCGCGAAAGGCGCCGCGGCCCAGATATGCCGCCATGGCCTGCTCCCGGCTGTCGAAGACCCGGCGGCGGCGCAGGGCGTTCCTGACCAAAGGAATGCGTGACGCGATCCGGTCGAGCAACGGCAGTTTGAAGGCCGCGACGGCCCAGCGGCTCCAGATCACCGGATCGAGCAGAACCAGGCCTCCAACGCGGTCAGGGCGTTCCGCCGCCGCGAGAAGGGCCGAGGTTCCTCCCATCGAATGGCCGGCGAGGACAACCGGCGGGCCGTCGAGCGCATCCAGCAAGGCGACCAGGTCGTCGCGATGGTCGTGCCAGTCGCGACGCCCGCCGCCCTCGGCCGGCAGGGTCGTGCCCCCATGCCCGCGCAGGTCCGGCGCCCAGATGCGCAGGCTGCCTGACAGGGGCGCCAGCAGGGTGCGGTAGGTCAGGGCGTTGAAGCCGTTGGCGTGGACGAAAACGATATCGACGGGCCGTTTCGGATCGCCGAAATCCAGCACGCTCATATGGCCCTCGCCCCAGCGGTTCGACACCGGCAGGCTCAGGCGACGGGGCGGGGAGAGCCGGATCGCATCCATGGGACGCAGATAGGGGACAGAGGGTCCGCGCGCCAGTTCACCCCGCGGAAGGCTCAGGCCTGGCGGCAGGCCGGGCAGCGCCCATGGGCCTCGATCGTGGTGCGGGCGATGCTATAGCCGGCGGCCTCGGCGGCGCGGCCCAGATCGCCGGCCACGGGCGCTGACACCTCGGTCGTCGCGCCGCAACAATCGCAGATCAGGAAGGCCGCGGCGTGGTCCGCCGAGCCCGAAGTGCAAGCGACATAGGCGCTGATGGAGGCGATGCGGTGGGCCAATCCCTTGCGTTCGAGGAACTCGAGCGCGCGATAGACGGTGGGCGGTTTGGCCGGCTGGCCGTCCTCGCCGAAGCGGGCAATCAGGTCATAGGCCTTCACCGGCTCGCCGGCGGCCAGCAAAAGTTCAAGCACGCGCAGGCGCGGCGGCGTCATCCGCTCGCCTTCGGCGGTCAGGCGGAGATCGGCGGCCTGCATGGCCAGCGCGACATCGGCAGCCCCCGGGGGGCCGTCGGCATGATGGTGGCCGCAGGTTTCACTCATGACCCCTGAGCTAGGCCCTCGGGCGCGGTCTCGCAACATCGGCGCTTGACGCAACGTGATGTTATCTCATAACATCACGTCGTCGCTATTGTCCGGATGTTCCCATGAGTCTCGCCCTTGTCTCTCGCGCCGCCCTTCTGACCGCCGCGGGCTGGGCCGCCCTTGCGGGGGCCGCCGCCGCCCAGAACGCGCCGCGGGCGGCTGAACTGGACGAGGTCATCGTCACCGGCACGCCGTTCGGGGTGACCGACCGGGCCAGCCTGCTGGCGGTCGAGGTGCTGGATGAAGAGGATCTTGCGGTCGCGCCCGCCTCGACCCTCGGCGATCTGGTCAACGGCTTGCCGGGTGTGCGCAGCACCAATTTCGCCCCGGGGGCCAGTCGACCGGTAATCCGGGGACTGTCCGGCCCGCGGGTGCAGGTCCTGACCAACGGCCTTGGCATGATCGACGCCAGTTCGGTCTCGCCCGACCACCAGGTCGCCGTGGACCCGGCCGAGGCGCGCCGTATCGAGATTGTGCGCGGTCCCTCGACCCTCACCTTCGGCGGCTCGGCCATCGGCGGGGTGGTCAACATCATCGACGACCGGATCCCGACCGAGCCGGCGGAAGGCGGGCTGGACGGCCATATCAGCGCCCAGGCCTCGACCGTCGATGATGGAGCCAGCTTCGGCGGACGGCTGAAGGCCAACGCCGGGCCGCTGGTGTTCACGGCAGACGCCTTCACCCGGTCTTCTTCCGACTATGACATCCCCGTCTTCCCCGAGTCGCAGCGCCTGCTGGACGAAGAGGGGGAGGCGGCCGGCGAGGAGCGCACGGTCGAAAACACTTTCGTCGAGCTGGACCAGTATGGGGCGGGCGTCAGCTGGATCGGATCGCGCGGCTATGTCGGCGCCTTGGTCAAACGGGTCGAGACCACCTATGGCGTGCCCGGACACGCACATGAGCCCAATCCGCTGGACCCCGATGCGGAAGAGGAGAGCGTCTCGATTGGCCTCGAGCAAACGCGGGTCGATGTGCGGGGCGAATGGACTTTCGATACGGGGCCGATCAGCGCCGCCCGGCTTTCCGGAGGCTGGGCTGACTATTCGCATACCGAGTTCGAGGGGACCGAGGTCGGCACCCGGTTCTTCTCGGAAGGCCAGGAGGGCCGGTTCGAGCTGATCCAGCGCGAGCGGAACGGCTGGCAGGGCGTGGTCGGCCTGCAGTTGCTGGACCGGACTTTCGACGCGGTCGGGGATGAGGCCTATGTGCCGCGCACCGAGATCGCTGAACAGGGGTTGTACACGGTCCAGCGCTTCGACCGCGGAGGCCTGGGCTTCGAGGGCGGTCTGCGACTGGACAAGCGTTCGCTGGAGAGCCTCGCAGGCGACCGCGACTTCACCAATATTTCGGCCTCGGCAGGGGCCTTCTTCCGACCGTCAGCGCCGCTGTTCCTGGGGCTGAGCGTGGCGCGCAACGAGCGCGCGCCGAGCGAGGTCGAACTGTTCGCCGAGGGCGCGCACGTCGCCACCGGCGCGTTCGAGGTCGGCGACATCGATCTGGACAGCGAGGTCGCAACCTCGATCGAGGCGATGGCGCATTTCGCGTCGGGTCCGTTCGAGTTCGACCTGCACGCCTACCAGGCGGACTATGAGGGCTTCATCGACCTGAGGCCGACCGGGGCGGAAGACGTCGATTCGGGACTGCCCGTCTTCGCCTATGTCCAGACCGATGCGACCTTCCGGGGGTTCGAGGCCGAAGCCAGCTACCGGCTTTGGGAGGCCGGCGACCGAAGCCTGAGCCTGTCCGGCGCGGCCGATTGGGTGCGCGCCTCGACCGACCTCGGGCCGGCGGCGCGGATTCCGCCGTGGTCGGTTACGGGGGGCGTGGACTGGACCTCGCGCCTGTTCGACGTCGGGCTTGAGGTGCGCCATGTCGGTGAACAGAACCGCACCGCCGCGTTCGAACGACCGACGGACAGCTACACTCTCGTCAATCTGAAGGGCGCGGTACGGCCCTTCGCCGACCGCAATGTCATCCTGTTCGCCGAGGCTTCGAACCTGACCAACGAGGAGGCGCGCGAGCATGCCAGCTTCCAGAAAGACATCGCGCCGCAACCCGGGCGGAGTCTCAGGGTGGGGGCGACCTACCGGTTCTGAACCCCATCGAGCGAGCCCGTTTGCCGCCCTGACGCGTCTGCGCTAGACACGCGCCTTCCTTCATTCACCAGAGCCCGTATCGCGTCCATGACCGACACCACCTCAACCGCCGCCCTGTCCGGCAACGTCCTGTTCTACGGCAAGCCCGAGCC
>JALYPS010000156.1 GCA_030856285.1 Pseudomonadota bacterium | reverse complement strand
CGGCCTGGCCCGATCACGCTCAGGCGCCGTCAACCGCCTGGGAGCGGCGGGCGCCGCCGCGGCCACGGCGGCTTCGGGCGAGCGCCCGGTCGATCTGGTCGTGCAGTTTCGCGACGGCCGCACCTGGTTGGGGCCCTTCGCCCTCGCCCCGGCGCCGCGGCTGTTCTGATGCTGCCCAAGCCCCTCATCGAACCGGAGGCCGACGCCGAACGGCTGGCGCTCGACCGGGCGGTGGCCGAGGCTGTGCGGCTGCGGATCGCCGCCGGTCCCCGTCCCTCGCCGGACGCCGACGCCATCGCCTTGCGCGAACTGCTAACTGGCCTGCCCCCGGAGACCGCCGCCCCGGTCCGCGCAGTACTGGGCCGGATCAACGCAGCGACGGGCGCGCCGCTGGTCGTCTGGGGTTCCGCCAGCCAGACCCTCGCCGCCGACCGCTTCGGCCTGACCGCCCGCACCGCCGCCGAACCGGACCAGGCTCTGGCCGCCGTCCGCGACGGCGCGCGGGGCCTGATGGATCTGACATCGGGCAAGGCCTGGTGGGGTCGGTTGCTTGCCGAGCCGGAACTGCGCGTGATCGCCGCCCTCCCGGACGACCGCCATGGCATGCCCCGCGCCCTGATGGTCCAGCAGGCTCATCCCGGTCCAACCGGCGACGACCGCACCTTCTGGGCCACCGACAGCACAGTTGCGGACGCCCGCATCGTCGAGATCCTCGGCTCCGCCGGCCTCGCCGCCAGTCCGCTGATCACCGCGGGCGGCTTGAAGCTGTTCATGCTCGCGGGCTATGTGCAGGCAGAGGACGGGCGGCTCGCATCTGCGCCCGGCAGCCTGTCCGGCGTCATCGGCGCCGCCCCCTTGTTCTGAAAGCGCTCATGACCGACGCCCCCCAAATCCAAGGTCTTCGTCCCAAGCCCGGCATCCTCGACATCGCCCCTTACGTGGGCGGCAAGTCGCGCATCGAGGGCGTGGCCGAGCCGATGAAGCTGTCGTCCAACGAGAACGCCCTCGGCGCCGGCGAGAAGGCGCGCGAGGCCTATGCCGCCGCGATGAGCCATATCCACATGTATCCCGACGGCCGGGCGACGAAGCTGCGCGAGGCGGTGGCGGAGCATCACGGGCTGGAGCCTGAGCGGCTGATCTTCGGTAACGGCTCGGACGAGGTCTTCGCCCTGCTGAACCAGACCTATCTGACGCCCGGCGACAACATCGTCAGCGGCAAATACGGCTTCCTCGCCTATCGCATCAGCGCCCTGGCCAACCAGGCCTCGGTCAAGCTGGCCCCCGAACCGGATTTTCGGCTGACGCCAGAGGCCATCCTCGCCGAGGTCGATGATCGCACCCGCATCGTCTACATCTCCAGCCCGTCCAACCCGACCGGCAGCTACAACACGGCCGAGGAGACGCGCCGCCTGCACGAGGGCCTGCCGCCGAATGTCCTGCTGGTCGTCGACGAGGCCTATGCCGAGTTCGTCGCGGAACCGGACTGGGAGACCAGCTTCCCCCTGGCCCGCGACGCCGACAACATCGTCGTCACCCGCACCTTCTCCAAGATCCACGGCCTGGGCGGCCTGCGCATCGGCTTCGGCTATGCGCCGCTGAAGGTGGCCGAAGCCGTCGACCGGATCCGCCTGCCGTTCAACGTCTCGGTCCCCGGTCTGGAGGCCGCGGTCGCCGCCCTGGGCGACGAAGCCCACCAGAAAGCCTCGCGCGATCTGGTCCACGCCTGGCGGCCGCGCCTGACCCAGGCCATCAAGGGCTTCGGCTTTGACGTCTTCCCCTCGGCCGGCAATTTCGTTCTCGTCCGTTTTTCCGACGAGAAGCGGAACGCCGCTGCCGCCAATGATTACCTGAACTCGAAGGGCATCATCGTCCGCCCCGTCGGCGGCTATGGCCTGCCCGACTGCCTGCGCATCACCATCGGCGCCGAGGATCAGAACCGGGCGGTGATCGACGCTCTGAGCGAGTTCGCGGCGGCCGGGTGATCCATCATCCGGCGTGGAGTCCTGACGAAATTGCCCGTCAGGGGCGCGCAAATATTCTCGTTTCACTCCGGAGTTGTTGCCGGCAGGACACGCACTCCGCCTTGCCTTGCCAAGCTTGCGTCGTTAGATAGCTGCTTGAAACTTTCCCAGGGGGACTACCTATGAAGAAGATCATCGCCGCGACCGTCGCCGGCCTGCTGCTGGTCGCCGGCCAGGCGGCCGCCACGACCGAATCCTCCGCCCGCGTGGGTGATCGCGTGGGAGCCCGGAGCGCCGAGTCGAGCGAGCTCGCCAGCATCCCCCTCCCGCTGATCGCCATTATCGCCATCGTCGGCGCCGTCGTGTTCTTCAACGAAGTTATCGACGACAGCGAAAGCGACTGAGATCCCGGCATCTCCATGTAAAAGGGCCCTCCGCAGCTGCGGGGGGCCTTTTTCATTGCGCAAAGGTCGACCCGCGACCCGCCGCTAGCTGCGCCTGAACAGCCGGCTCGCCGCCCAGCCAGTGAACGCCGCCAGCAGGACGCACAACAGTCCGTAGCTCCACGGCCGGCGGTGGGCGAACTCATAGAGGTCGCGTTCGATGCCGACCTTCTCGACGGTCAGGGTCAGATTCGAGACCGACACCGGCTCTCCGTCCTGAAACAGCCAGACCTCGGCGAAATACTGGCCGGTCGGGGCGACGGCCGGCAGTTCGAGCTCGGCGCGGAACAGGCCCGTGTCCACGAACTCCACCCCGTCGGGATCGGTGTTGTACAGCGCCGCCGCCTCGCGCAGCCGGATCACGGCGCGGCGGTAGTCCAGATAGTCCTCGCCCAGCCGGCTGACGACCACATCGCGCACGCCATAGCGGGTGACCGTGCGGCCCTCCTGTGGCGCGTTAATCCTCAGGTGGTCAACCCCGACGCCCAGCCGTCGCAACTGGCCGAAATCGGCAATGTCGGACAGCGGACGGGTTGAGGCCGTCATGTAGAAGCCGGGCGCTCCTTCGAACAGGACCGGGCGGCTGTTGAGCCAGAAGCCCATGTTGCGGGTCTTCTTGACCAGGCGCACCGGCCCGTCCGGACCGCGCACCACCACCACCACATCGGCCGGCCGGTCGGTCGAATTGAAGACCGCGCCGTACAGCACGATCGAGGCCCCGCGGAAACTGGAATCGACCATGACGCGTGCATCGGTCATGGCGGCGGCGACGCGCACCTGGCCGACGGTGGCGACCGACCGTTCCGGCGCGGGTGCGGCGATGGCTGGCGGAGGCGGGGGAAGAGCCTGCATCATTCCGGCACCCCCGGCGCGAAGGCGAACAGGTCAGAAGGACGTACGAACAGCTCCAGCCCCATCTGGATGCCGACGAGCAGAACAATCAGCCCCAGCACCGCCCGCAGCACATCCGGCCGGAACCGGCCCGACAGTCGGGCCCCGTACTGGGCGCCCACCACCCCGCCCACGAGCAACAGGGTGGACAGGACGATGTCGACGGTCTGGTTGCGGCCGGCCTGAAGAATGGTGGTCATGGCCGGCACGATGATGATTTGGAACAGGCTGGTGCCGACCACCACGCCGGCCTTCATACGCAGCACATAGAGCATGGCCGGCACCAGGATGAAGCCGCCGCCGACGCCCATGATGGCCGACAGGACCCCCGCGAAGGCGCCCAGGGCGAACGGCGGAATGGCGCTGATGTAGAGGCCCGATCGGGGGAAGCGCATCTTCAGCGGCAGGCCATAGAGCCACAACGGCCGACGACGCTCCTTGTGCGGCAGGACCTCGCCGCGCACCCGGCGCAGAATCTGGCCGAGGCTCTCGTAGAGCATCAGGGTGCCGATGGCGCCCAGAAACAACAGATAGGAAACCGCCACCGCCATGTCGGCCTGACCGAGCAGGCGCAGATAGCGGAAAAGCTCGACGCCCAGCAGCGCGCCGACGACGCCGCCCAGGGCCATGACCCCGCCGATGCGATAGTCGACCGCCTTCTGGCTGGTGTAGCTGATCACGCCAGAGGTCGAGGAGGCGACGACGTGGCTGGCCTGGCTGGCCACGGCCACCGACGGCGGAATGCCCAGGAAGATCAGGATCGGGGCCATCAGGAAGCCGCCGCCGATGCCGAACAGTCCGGACACGAATCCAACCGTCGCGCCCAGCAGAACCAGGAGCGGCCAGTTCACCGAAACCTCGGCGATCGGCAGATAGATATCCAAAGGACGCGCCTTCGGCTGGAACTGAGGCTAGGCGCCGGTAAGGCGACGACGGGAGTGATGGTGTCCTAGACCCACCGGATGGCCCCCGCCACCCGATGCGCCAGAAAAGCTCGACCCTCCCGCCTCAGGCGAGTGGTTCGACCTCGAAATTCTCGGCCTCTGTCCGCGCCCTGGCGCGGGCCGGGGCCGGCAGTGTCGCCCGCAAACGTTCGACCGCTGACTGCGCGTCGCCATCCCCGGCGCGCGCTGCGATCAGATACCATTTGTAGGCCTCGGCGGGGTCGGGCTGGATGCCCTGGTCGCCGGTCTCATAAAGTTTGGCGACGTTGAACTGGCTGTCGACCAGGCCGAGCTCCGCCGCCCGCTTCAGCCAGTCCAGGGCCTCGCCGCGGTTCTGGTCCCCGCCGACGCCGTCGAACAGATACATGCCATAGGCGTGCATCCCGCGGGCATCCCCCCCGTCCGCCGCACGACGCGCCCAGGCCCGGGCTTCCGACAGGTCGGCGGTCAGCCCCTTGTCGCCGTCCTGATAGAGGCCGGCCAGGTGCAGTTGGGCCGGCGTGTAGCCGGTGGCGGCGGCCTGTTTCAGGGTCTCGACCCCGGCCGACTCGTCCGCGTCAAGCTGGGCTGTCGCCCGTTGATACAGGTCCTCGCCGCGCGCCAGATCGGCGGGCGTGGCCTTGGCCGGCACGACGGCGAGCGCCGCGATCGGCGCCGCCGGTTCGGCGCCCGGCAGGCCGGCAAAATTCAGGCCGGAACCAGTCAGCTGGCCTGTCGCATAGGCGCCGCCGGCGGTCAGCAGGACCGCAATGGCCGAAGCGCCCAGCGCCTTGCGGACGGTGCCGCCGTCCTTCGAAGCCTGCTTGTCCAGCCGCTCCTGCAGGCGGGACTTGCCCCCGCGCTTCAGACCGAAGCCCGAGCGCGCGGGCGCCTCAGCAACCGGGGCGGCCATGGCGGCGCGGGCGGCGTCGATGGTTTGGCGTGTCGAGGAGGCGCGGCCCTGGGCCGCCGCCGCACGCAGGGTGCGAGGATCAACGAAATCCGTCTCGCCCTCAAAGTCGTCATGCCCTCCGTCGAAG
>JALYPS010000144.1 GCA_030856285.1 Pseudomonadota bacterium | reverse complement strand
AAGATCAACAACTGCATGGGCCAGATCCTGCTGGCCATGCGGATGGGCAAGACGCGGATCATCGCCGAGACCGGGGCCGGCCAGCATGGCGTGGCGACGGCGACGGTCTGCGCCCGCTTCGGCCTGCAATGCGTCGTCTACATGGGCGCCACCGACGTCGAGCGGCAGTCGCCCAACGTCTTCCGCATGAAGCTGCTGGGGGCCGAGGTCGTGCCGGTGACCGCGGGCCGGGCGACGCTCAAGGACGCCATGAACGAGGCGATGCGCGACTGGGTCACCAATGTCGAGGACACCTATTATCTGATCGGAACCGCCGCGGGGCCGCATCCCTATCCGGCCATGGTCCGTGATTTCCAGTCCGTCATCGGGCGCGAGACCCGGGCCTCCATGCTGGCGCGGCGCGGGAAGCTGCCCGACGCGGTGGTGGCGGCGATCGGCGGCGGATCCAACGCGATCGGCCTGTTCCATCCCTTCATCGAGGACGCCGGCGTGCGGCTGATCGGGGTCGAGGCGGCCGGGCGCGGGCTGGACGGCCCCGACCACGCGGCCTCGCTACAGGGCGGCCGTCCCGGCGTGCTGCACGGCAACCGCACCTATCTGCTGCAGGACGACGATGGCCAGATCCTCGAAGGTCATTCCATTTCGGCCGGTCTCGACTATCCCGGCATCGGCCCCGAACACGCCTGGTTGAAGGACATCGGCCGCGCCGAATACCGTGCCGCGACCGACGCCGAGGCCCTTGAGGCTTTCCAGCTGTGCTCGAAGCTTGAGGGGATCATCCCCGCGCTTGAGCCCAGCCACGCGCTCGCCCGGGTGGGCGAGATCGCGAAGGAAGTGGGCAAGGGGGGCGATGTCGTGCTCAATATGTGCGGACGGGGCGACAAGGACATCTTCGCTGTGGCGAAGCATCTGGGCGTGGAGTTGTAGACTATGAAAATCGTGATGATGGCCGCCGCGGCGGCGCTTCTGGCCGCGCCGGCGATGGCGCAGCAAGCCGCTCCGGCGCCCTTGCAGGTCGATATTCCTGAACTGCCGACGGCGGTCGCGGACCCGACCTGCGGCGGCAAGGTCGGTCTGGCCCAGCAGGCTATGTGCGTGATGACCACCCAGGGCGCCATCGGCGGCCTGGTCGACACCTACAGTGAGGCCTTCCGCCTGCAGAGTTGGTTGGCGGCCGGCGGAGAGGACAACCGGGTCGTCTATGTCAAGCGTCGTCCCGGAGGCGGCTGTGACGGCTTCCAGATGCTGGCCTTCGCCGATGAGGCGCGGGTTCCGGGCCCGGCCGAGCCGGCCTGGCTGGCTTTCGCGGCCATCCCGGGTGATGTCTGCGCCGCCCCGCCTGCGGCTCCGGCCACGCCTGCACCGGCGCAATGACTACAGCGCGTATCGACGCCCGCTTCGCGGCTCTGAAAGCCCGGGGAAGGGCGGGGTTCGTGGCCTATGTCATGGCCGGCGATCCGACGCGGGACGAGGCCTTGCAGATCCTGCGCGGCCTCCCCGCCGCCGGGGCTGACCTGATCGAGCTGGGCTTCCCCTTCTCCGACCCGATGGCCGAGGGGCCGCCGATCCAGCGCGCCGCCCTGCGCGGGCTGAAGGCCGGGTTGACGCTGAAGGGCACGCTGGCCCTGGCCGCGGACTTCCGCGCCGGCGACGCCGACACGCCCCTGATCCTGATGGGCTACCTCAATCCGATTGAAAGCTACGGCTATGACGCCTTCGCCCGCGATGCGGCGGCCAGCGGCGTGGACGGGCTGATCGTGGTCGACTGCCCGCCGGAAGAGGCCGGGCCGCTGTCCGATGCGCTGGACGCGGCGCAGGTGTCGCTGATCCGCCTCGCCACCCCGACCTCGAACGACGCCCGGCTGAAGCTGATCGCCGGGCGGACTTCGGGCTTCGTCTACTATGTCTCGGTCGCCGGCGTGACCGGGGTCAAGGAGGCGCAGGCCCTGTCGGTGGCTCCGGCGGTGGCGCGGGTGCGCAAGGCCTCGGGCCTGCCGGTCGCGGTCGGCTTCGGGGTCAAGACGCCGGAACGCGCCGCCGACATCGCCCGGGTCGCCGATGCGGTGGTGGCCGGATCGGTGCTGGTC
>JALYPS010000122.1 GCA_030856285.1 Pseudomonadota bacterium | reverse complement strand
CCGGCTCGGCCACCGCTCTGAATGGCTGGCCGCCGCCCTGCTGATGGCCAAGGGTTATCAGGTCCTCGGCTTCCGCCTGAAAACCCGCGCCGGCGAGATCGACATCCTCGCCCGCCGCGGCAAGGTGATGGCGGTGGTCGAGGTCAAGCGCCGCGCCACGCTGGAGGCCGCGCTCACCGCCCTCGGCCCCGACCAGTACGATCGCCTGCTCTCGGCGGGTCGGTCGGTGTTGCGTCAAAGACCCAGCTTGGCCGGTCATGTGCTGCGAATTGATATGGTGGCGCTGGCTCCGGGCCGGTTTCCGCGCCATCGTCGCGGAGTTGCCGCCTTCGGGAGGGGCGCCGCATGACCCGCGATGAAGCGATCGAGACGCTGACCGCGGCCGGACAGGCCGAGGACGAGGCCTTTCCGCTGCTGGAAGCGGCTATCGCCTGCGCCATCCACGACCAGCCGTTTCGCGACCCCCAGCCGGTCCGCACCCTGGCCGCCCACGCCGCCGAACGGCTGGCGGAACGGATGGGCGGGGAGGGCCCCGACGACGCCCTGACCGAGACCATGGCCTCGGACCTGCGCCTGAACGGCGACCTGCTCAACTACGACAGCGCGGCCAACACCGACGTCATCGACGTGGCCGACACCCGCCGCGGCCTGTCGGCGGCCCTGTCGGTCTTCTACCTCGACGCCGCGCGGCGGGCGGGGGTCAAGGCCCAGGGCGTCGACTTCCCCGGCCATTTCCTGCTTCGGGTCGAGACCCCGGAAGGCCCCGTCGCGCTCGACCCGTTCAGCCAGGGCCGGCTGGTCCTGCCCTCGGAACTGACGCGCCGCGCGCTGCGGGCCGGGCTGACGCCCCACGTCGCCGACCGGCTCGATGTGCTGATGGCCCCCGTGACGGACCGCCAGGCCCTGATCCGGCTGCAGAACGTCCTGTTCAGCCGCGCCATCCGGTCCCAGGACTATGAGGGCGCCGAGCGTTCGGCCCTGCGCCGCGCGCTGCTGGACCCCGAGGACCACCGCCCGTGGCTCGACGTCGCCGCCGCGCGCGAAAAACAGGGCTCCCTCGCCGGCGCGCTCGAGGCCCTGGCCCGCGCCCGGACGGTGGACGATCCGATGGAGATCACCCGCCAGATGTCGGTCGACCGGGTCAGGCTGCAGCTGAACTAGACTTGCGCCGCCGCCCCCCGCTGCCCATTAGCCAAGGTCCGAACGCTTGGAAGGACAAGGCATGTTGCGAGTCGCGATCCAGATGGACCCCGTCGAGGCGGTCAGCATCGAGTCCGACACCACCTGGCTGATGATGACCACGGCCCAAGCGCGCGGCCACGTCCAGTGGGTCTATGACGTCCGCACCCTGGCGCTGGAGGACGGCCGCCTGTTCTGCCGCGCCCACCCGGTCACCCTGCGCCAGACCCAGGGCGATCACGTCACGCTCGGCGACGAGGTGAAGCTGGACCTCGGTCAGGACGTCGACGTCATTCTGATGCGGCAGGACCCGCCCTTCGACATGGCCTATGTCACCTCGACCTATCTGCTCGAGACGGTGCATCCGAAGACGCTGGTCGTGAACGACCCTGCCGAGGTGCGCAGCGCGCCCGAGAAGCTGCTGGTCACGCACTTCCCCGGGCTGACGCCGCCGACCCTGATCAGCTCCGACCCGGTCGCCCTCGTCGACTTCCACGAACGCCACGGCGACGTTGTGCTCAAACCCCTGCACGGCGCGGCGGGTTCGGGCGTGGTCAAGCTGAAGGCCGGCGACCCCAATCTCGAGGCCCTGGTCGAAATCCACATGACGGGCAGCCGCGATCCGCTGGTGATCCAGAAATTCATCCCGGCGGTCTCGAAGGGCGACAAGCGGATCATCCTCATCGACGGCGAGCCGGTGGGGGCGATCAATCGTATCCCCGCATCGGGTCAGGTGCGTTCGAACCTGCGCGTCGGCGGCACGGCGGCGCCGGTAGAACTGACCGAGCGCGACCGCGAGATCTGCGCCGCCATCGGCCCCGAGCTGAAGCGCCGCGGCCTGATCTTCGTCGGCATCGACGTGATCGGCGACTACCTGACCGAGATCAACGTCACCTCGCCCACCGGCGCCCAGCAGCTGAAGCGCTTCACTGGCGTCGATGCAGCGGCTCTGATGTGGGATGTGATCGAGAAGAAGCGGGCGTCCTGAAGTCGATCTTGCCAAGCCCCTTGGTTCATGGTTCGTTCCCTCTCGTATAACGGGAGATGATCATGCTCGCCAGCGTGGTGACAGTGGCCTTCGAGGGGGTGGACGCCCGGCGGGTGGATGTACAGGTCCAGCAGCTGTCCTGCGGGGACAACCCGTCCTTCACCATCGTCGGCCTCGCCGACAAGGCGGTGGCCGAGAGCCGGGAACGGGTTCGCGGGGCCTTCGCCGGCATCGGCCTGTCGCTTCCGGTCAAGCGGATTATCGTCAACATGGCCCCGGCCGACCTGCCCAAGGAGGGCAGCCATTTCGACCTGCCCATCGCTCTGGCCCTGCTGGCCTCCATGGGCGTCATCCCGCCGGACATGCTGTCGGGCTGGGCCGCGGTGGGCGAGCTGGGGCTGGACGGCCGGATCGCCCCCGTCGGCGGAACCCTGCCCGCGGCTGTGGCCGTCGACGCCATGGGCCTCGGCCTGATCTGCCCCGAGGCAAACGGGCCCGAGGCGGCCTGGGCCGGCGATGTAGCGGTGCTGGCCCCGCGCTCCCTCATCGGCCTGGTCAACCACTTCAAGGGAACCCAGGTGCTGCGGCGGCCCGAACCGGGGGCGATGCGGTCCGGCGATCGCGTCCCGGACCTGCGCGAGGTCAAGGGTCAGGAGAGCGCCAAACGGGCGCTGGAGATCGCCGCGGCGGGCGGCCACAACCTGCTGTTCATCGGCCCGCCCGGTTCGGGCAAGTCGATGATGGCGGCGCGCCTGCCGGGACTGCTGCCGCCCCTGACGCCTCAGGAGTTGCTCGAGACCTCGATGGTCTGGTCGGTGGCGGGACTGATCGAGCGCGGCGCCCTGACCCGCGCCCGGCCGTTCCGGGCGCCGCATCATTCGGCGTCGATGGCCGCCCTGACC
>JALYPS010000052.1 GCA_030856285.1 Pseudomonadota bacterium | reverse complement strand
CTCGCGCTGATCCTGGGCCACAGCCCGCAGGGCGGACTGGGTCGAGGCGTCGGCGAAGCGGCTGAGCGCGTCGGTGACGGCGTCCAGATCCCAGACGCCGCCGAGATCGCACAGGGCGGCCAGCAGGGGCAGTTCGGCCTTGAGCCAGCGCAGGGGCGCACGGACCTCATCGACGCCGCCGGTCAGGGCAGTGGTGGCGGACAGGATGGCCGCCAGCCGGTCCTCAGGCGTCGCCTCCAGCGTCAGCCGAAGCCGCTCGGGCCAGCGGCGCGCCAAACCGCCCAGATAGGGCGAGGCGGCGAAGACGGGGGCGAGCGCGGGCCAGGCAGCGTCAAACGCGTCTGACCATCCGCCCTCGCTGGCCGCCCTGGACAGGCGTTCATGGGTGCGGTCGGCTGCAACGGCGTCGACAACCGGGCCACAGGGGGCGAGCCGGGAGCCGAGCGAGCCCGTCATTCCGCCGCCGGCAGGACCAGCGCGACCCGCAGGCCGGGGCCGAAGCCACCGTATTCGCCGGGGCCTTCATCCAGCAGGATGCGGCCGCCGTGGGCCTCCATCACCGCCCCGACCAAGGCCAGGCCGAGGCCGGAACCGGCCTCGGTGCGGCTGTTGTCCAGACGCACGAAGCGTTCGATGACCCGTTCGCGGTCTTCCTCGGGCACGCCGGGGCCGGTGTCTGTGACGGAATATTCGATCTCGCCCGATGAGCGCCGGCGCGCGCGCAGCATCACGGCGCCGCCGGTCGGGGTGTATTTGATGGCGTTGTCGATGATGTTGGCCAGGGCCTGGGCCAGGAAGGGCTGGTTGCCCTCGATCATCAGGCCGCGCTCGATCTCGGCGGAGAATTCCAGCCCCTTGTCCTCCGAGGCGGGCTCATAGAGCTCGGCCATGTCGGAAGCCAGGTCGGCGGCGTCGAAAACCTTCGGATCCGGCGTGCGCCCCGCCGCCGCCTGCAGCCGGGCGATGGCCAGAACGGTGTTGAAGGTCTTGAGCAGATTGTCCGCCTCGTCGAGGGCCAGCTGCACCGCGTCGACGCCGTCGATCTTGCCGGCCTCGGCGTCCATCAGCGCCACCTCCAGCTTGGCCCGCATACGGGTCAGGGGCGAGCGCAGGTCATGGGCGATGGCGTCGCCGGCGTGGCGGATCGAGGCCATGGAGCCCTCGAGCCGTTCGAGCATGGTGTTGAGCCCGGCTCCCAGCTCGTCCAGTTCGTCGCCGGAGTTGCGGACCACCGCCCGCGCCTTCAGGTCCCCCTCCTGCACGGCCGTGACGACCTTCGCCAGCCGGCCCATCGACCGTTCGAGATTGCGGCTGACCAGCACGCCGCCGGCCAGACCCAGCAGGAGCACGATCCCCATGGCCGTCCACAGGGCCTGGGTCAGCCGGGCCAGGTAGGCCTCGGTGTCGCCCAGCGACTGGCCCACGAACAGCATGCCGCCGCCGGCGAGCCTTACCTGGACCCCTCGAATCTGGGTCCGGGTGACCCGTCCCTCGACATCGGTGTCGGTGAAGGGGGCGGTCACCCACTCCTGATTCCCTTCCGGCGTCTCGATCGGAAAGTCGGTCAGGCTGCCGGTGACCTGGCTGCCGTCAGGGTTCTTGAGCAGATAGAGGAAGGAGTTGTCGCGCAGGGTGCGGTCGATCAGCGACATGTTGAGCGCGTCGAAGCCGCGTTCCTTGTAGATGCCGGTGAGCACCTTCATCTCGCCGCGCACCTCGCGCTCCGCCTTGGTCCGAGCCTCGGAAGCCGAGGCGAAATAGACATAGGCCAGGATGGCGCTGGCAGCCGCCGCGAACAGGGCGAGGAACAGCAGCGTCAGCCGGAAGGGCGTGCGGCGCAGGAGGGATGGGAGCCGCATCGACGTTGCTTACGGCTCCAGCCGATACCCCGCCCCGCGCACCGTCTGCAGCATGGCGTGGTCGAAGCCCTTGTCGATCTTGGCGCGCAGGCGGCTGATGTGGACGTCGATGACATTGGTCTGGGGGTCGAAATGGTATTCCCAGACCTTCTCCAGCAGCATGGTGCGGGTCACCGACTGGCCCGCGTGGCGCATCAGGAATTCCAGCAGCTGGAATTCACGCGGCTGCAGGTCGATCTCCCGGCCGGTGCGGTGCACGGTGCGGGCGATCAGGTTCATCTCGAGGTCGCCGACCTTGAGCATGGTGG
The DNA here is from genome assembly GCA_030856285.1 of Pseudomonadota bacterium. GTDB lineage: Bacteria > Pseudomonadota > Alphaproteobacteria > Caulobacterales > Caulobacteraceae > Brevundimonas. Next base: position 1,924 of record JALYPS010000052.1, on the reverse strand, counting down.
CGACGCTGCCGGACTCGCGGCGGCGCGACAGGGCCTCGACCCGGGCGATCAGCTCGGAGAAGGCATAGGGTTTGACCAGATAGTCGTCAGCGCCGGCGTTCAGCCCGGTGACACGGTCCTCGACCTCGCCGAGGGCGGACAGGAACAGGACGGGCGTCTGGTCGCCGTCCTTGCGCAGGGTCTCGACCATGCCGATGCCGTCGAGACGCGGCATCATCCGGTCGACCACATAGACGTCATAGCCGCCCTTCTGCGCCTCCAGCAGGCCGAAGGCGCCGTCGACGGCGTGGGTCGGCTCGTGCCCGGCCTCGGTCAGGCCCCGGACCATCGCGGTCGCGGCCTCGGCGTCGTCCTCGACTACCAGAATGCGCATGGAATCAGCCCCTCGAACGTGAATCGCCGCCGATGTTAGCGCATCGGCGGCGATGGGGGCAGTTACGGCTTATTCATCTCAGCTGCTCACGGCCGAGCACGGATCAAATCTGTTCCATCTCTTCCGGCGGCTGGTGATACGTGACTCTGTAGACCTTGCCGCTGGACATATAGACGTGACAGACGCCATTTCCGAACTGATCGGGCGGGGTGCAGTGCGTCGCGATCACCACGTCAGGGACGGTCTCCTGCGCCATCACAGGCGCGGGAGAAAAAACGGCTCCAAACAACGCAGCCGAAGCCACGATTACGCCGACAAACTTCATTGCAACCTCCCATTGTCGACCGTCGACTTTTCACGCTGCACGAAATCCGGGCCTCTGTCCATGGAGGCGAGCAGCGTTGGGGCAGTTGAAGCTTATTCCGACTCCGGAAGTTCGAGAACCGCCGTGGTATTGCCCTGTGCGGTCCAGACCAGCAGGAAGACGGAGTCGCGATTCGCACGACGGGCCGCCGCCACGGCCGCCTGGAAGTCCGCGACGGTTGCGGTCGGCGCATTGCCGGCGCGCATGATGACGTTTCCGGGCTGGAAGCGGCGGTCACCGCCTGCAGCCACGCTGTTCACCACGATACCGTCGACAGGCGCCGGGATGCTGTAGCGCTGGCGAAGCGCCGGCGTAATGGCCGAGACATTTAGCCCAGCCACAACCTGACCCATCACCGCGCCGGCGCGAGGTTCGGCCGGTTCGGCCCCGCCGGACTGTCCGGCGCTCAGCTCGGCCCGGGAGGGGCGACGGCCCGAGCGCACGGTGACCGACTGGCGGCGACCATCACGGAGAATTTCCAGCCGAATCGGTTCGCCCACCTGAACTTCGGCGACGCGGCGCGTCAGTTCTGTCGAGCTGGCGATGGTGTCTCCGTCGATGCGGATGACGACATCCCCCGGGCGAAGACCGGCGAGGTCGGCGGGGGCGCCCTTAGTCACTTCGGTAATGTAGGCGCCCGTGGTGCCTGCCGGCAGGTCGAGCCCCTCCCGCGTGTCGGCATCGACATTGCCGATGATGACGCCAAGGTAGCCGCGCTGGATGGTCTCACCGCGCATCAGGCGGTCGGTGATCGGCTTGGCCACCGACGCCGGGATGGCGAAGCCGATGCCGACCGAGTTGCCCGTCGGCGAATAGATCGCCGAGTTTACCCCGATGACCCGGCCATAGATGTCGAAGGTCGGCCCGCCCGAGTTGCCGCGGTTGATGGCGGCGTCGATTTGGATGAAGTCCACATAGTTGGAGGTTTCGTCGGGGATACTGCGTCCCTGGGCCGAGACGATGCCGGCCGTGGCGGTGCCGCCCAGGCCGAACGGGTTGCCCACGGCGATGACCCAATCGCCGACCCGCGGCTGGGCCGTCTCCTCAAAATTGACGAAGGGAAAGTCGGTCCCCTCGACCTTGATGACGGCCAGGTCGGTGCTCTCGTCGCGGCCGACCAGCCGGGCCTCGAGTTCTCGGCCATCGGCCAGTTTGACCGTGATCTCCGTGGCATCGGCGACGACGTG
>JALYPS010000046.1 GCA_030856285.1 Pseudomonadota bacterium | reverse complement strand
TTGACGAACACCTTGGGCACGACGAACAGGCTGATGCCCTTGATCCCGGCCGGCGCGCCCTCGATCCGGGCCAGCACCAGATGGATGATGTTGTCGGTGAAGTCGTGCTCGCCCGACGAAATCCAGATCTTCTGGCCGGTGATGTTGTAGCTGCCGTCGCCGTTGGGCACGGCCTTGGTGCGGATCAGGCCCAGGTCCGTGCCGCACTGCGGCTCGGTCAGGTTCATGGTCCCGCCCCATTCGCCGGTGGCCATCTTCGGCAGATACATCGCCTTCTGCTCGTCAGAGCCGTTGGCGTTCAGGCCCCAGTAGGCGCCCGCGGTCAGGCCCGGATACATCGAGAAGGCGGCGCTGGCGGCGGCGGTCATCTGGCCGAAGGCCATGGCCACCACGGCCGGCATCCCCTGGCCGCCATGCTCCGGCAGGGCCGACAGGGCGGGCCAGCCGGCCTCGACCATGGCCTTGTAGGCTTCCTTCCAGCCGGTCGGGCCGGTCACCTTGCCGTCCACCCATTTGCAGCCTTCCTGATCGCCGATGCGGTTCAGGGGCGCGATGACCTCCTCGGCGAATTTCGCGCCCTCCTCGAGGATCTGGCCGACCAGGTCCGACGAGACGTCCGCGAAACCGGGCTGGTTGGAATAGCGGTCGATTTCCAGCACCTCGTTCAGGACGAACGTCAGGTCGCGGACAGGCGCCTTGTAGGCCATGGAACTACGCTCTCGCTTTGAAGGGCTGGTGGTGTGGGTCGGGGCTCAGACGCGACTTCAGCAGGTCGGCGTATTCGTCCGCGCCGGGCAGCAGATCGGGGCGGAACTCGCCCAATTTCCGCTCCATCACCGCGCAGGCCTCTTCGGCCGTCTCGATGGCCGCGTCGAGGTCTTCGCGCTGCTGCTTCAGCGCGGCGATCTGGGCCCGATGCCGACGCAGGGCGACCGACATCTGATGAGCGTTGTGATCGTCGTGATCGTACAGATCCAGCATCTCCTGGATCTCCAGCAGACTGAATCCGATGCGCCGTCCGCGCAGGATCAGCTTCAGCCGCGCCCGGTCGCGGGCGTCATAAACCCGTGTCTGACCCTTGCGGGCCGGCGTCAGAAGGCCCTTGTCCTCATAGAATCTCAGGGCGCGCGCGGTCGCCCCGAACTCCCGACAGAGCTGGCGGATGGAATAGGTGCGATGATCGTCGGCGGTCGCCATGCACAAGTCATAACTTGACGTGCACGTAAAGGGAAGCCTTTAGGTCGGCATGGCCCGCAAACACATCAACCTTGGCTCCGCGCCTGACAAGCGCGACCTGCCGCAGAAGACCTGCATCGTCTGCGGCAAGCCCTTCTCATGGCGCCGCAAATGGGCGCGCGACTGGGATCAGGTGAAAGTCTGTTCCGACCGCTGCCGAGGCAGGTGAGGGCCTCCCGGGCGGGCGTGTACCGGTACATTTCGGACCGTCGGCGGCGTCGGAGGAGCTGATAGGTCTCCGCGCTCCTGCGGATGCTGGCCCGTCCAGGCCCGCGAGACTGAAAGATCGAGACATGAAACGACCCCTCCTTGTCGCGCTCGTCCTCTGCCTCTCGCTCACGGGGGCCGGCGCAGCCATGGCCATGGACAAAGTCCTGCTGGTCGTCAGCGGTTTCGGTCTCGACGGGGGCCGCACCCGGCCGGGCTATGAGTTCGACGAACTCAGCCAAGCGTATCTGGTGCTCCGCGACAACGGCTATGAGGTCGAGATCGCCAGCCCCAATGGCGGCGCCGTCGTGGCCGATGATTACGATGTTGAGAAACCCTACAACGCCCTGTTCCTCGCTGATACGGCCGCGGTATCGATGCTGGCCGCGACGAGACCCATCCGCGAACTTGATCCCGAAGCCTATGTGGCGATCTTCGTGATCGGCGGCAAAGGCGCGATGTTCGACCTGCCCTACGACCCTGTTCTGAAAGACCTTCTTCTCAAACACTATACCGGTGGGGGCGTCCTGGCGGCAGTCTGTCACGGACCGGCGGCCTTTGTACGGCTCAGAACCGGCGAAGGCCAGGCTGTGATAGCCGGCGCGCCGATGGCGGGGTTCACCAACGAAGAAGAGTATCTGTTCGGCGCAAAATGGCTCCCCCACTTTCCGTTCCTGCTTGAGGAGGAACTGATTGCCCAGGGTGCGCGGTTCACAGAAGCGGAGCCGATGATGCCGTTTGTCCAGTCGGGAAACCGCATCGTCACCGGCCAGAACCCGAGCTCGACGGCCCTCGCCGCCGAGGCCCTTGTTCGCGCATTGGGACGCGAGCCGGTGGCGCGCGAATTGTGGGCCGACGAGCGCAGTCTCCTGCTGGTTCAGCGTTTCATGGCCGGCGAGACCGAATGGGCGGCCGGCGAACTTGCCGCCCGGCCCGGCCACTATGACATGCCTCTGATCGCCATGTACGGCTACTACCGGGCGAAGGACGAGACAGCTGAGGCCGACGACCTGCGTCACGGCCTCTCCATCATGGAGTTGGCGGCTCCCTATTTCGATCACCCGCAGCTGCGCGAGGCGATCGCGGCGACGCGGCTCCGGGTGCCCGGTTAGGTTTCCGAGCCCGCCCACAGGCCAGATAGTGGTTTCGGTGAGAGCCTCAGCCCAGTCGGACCTCGCGGGCCCGTTTCCACAGCACGGTCGCGGTCATGGCGATCAGGATCAGGTTGGTCACCGCCGGGCCGACCTCCATGCCTGCGGTGTGCAGCGCCAGCATCAGCACCTCCAGAGCCAGCAAGCCGCTCGCGGCCATGACCAGCAGCGGCCGGCCGTGCTTCCAGGACACCAGCGGAGCCAGCACGAGTACGGCGAGAATGATCTCGGCGATGCCAAGGCCGCGGACCATGTTCGGCGCCACCAGGGCGGGCCAGCGCATCAGGTCGACCAGGTTCTCCATCGGCTCGCTGAGCTTGGCGTAGCCCGCGGCGATGAAGAACATCGCGATCCATCCCTGGAGCGTCCAGAGCGTCAGGTTGCGGTAGCTGGCGTTGAGGCGCGAGCGGGCGGGGGTGAGGGCTTGAGAAGTCATTTTAGGCACGCCGGGGAGGGCGCTCTCTGGATTTGCAACAGCAGCGATGTCGGATCGCGCAAGCCGTCCCGCAAGGGTGCGAAGCGTAACCGTAACCATCCGTGATCGCCTTCTGCGAGAGCTACGGGGCCAGAGCGTGGCCGTATGCATAAATCTCTGTAATGCAGTCGACGTTGAAGCCGGGTTAAGGCCAAGGTTGAAGCGCCGGGGCTGCCGGGACGGGATTTGCATGAGGGCGGCTCCTTCGGTCGCCGGGCGCGACCGACGTGTCGTCCCTACCCCCGCCCTGTTGCCAGCCTGCTGTCAGTAGTCCGCCATACACCGGGCCTCGCCGGCCTCCCGGACGCGCCTGATCTTGGCTTCCAATGGTCCCCAGTTGTCGTCGGCCTCGATCGCGGCCCAGATCCTCTCGACCTCGTCGATCAGCATCTCTTCGGGGTCTGTGGCGGTGAACATCGGCACCTCCAGCCGCTCGGGGCGGTCCGGCGCATGTTCGAACAGGGCGAAGCGGAAGGCGTCGAAGGCTTCGCCCTGATAGAGCTTGCCGCGTGGCCCTTGCAGCGCCCGCGCCGAGGAGGCGAAGCCGCCGAACCAGTCGAAGAACAACGGCTCCCAGCGCAGCGCCTCCCCGCCCTCGCGCAACAGGGCCAGGGTCGCATCCAGCAGCCTCTGGTCCGCCGCCTCGCCCAGGCTCGACACCCCCAGCCGCGCCAGGAAGGCGGCGCGCAGTTCGCGGATGTAGGCCGGACCGAACCCGTTCAGCGCCTCGGTCAGAGGTCCGGCGTCCGCGACCAGCTTCAGGGCGCCGCCCAGCTGGGTCAGGGCCCAGAACACCGCCTCGGGTTGGCGCGCGAAGGCATACAGGCCGGTCTGGTCGAAATAGGCCGCCGTGAAGCCGGGCTCATAGAGCGGCAGGAACCGCCACGGGCCGTAGTCGAAACTCTCGCCCGTGACGTTCAGATTGTCGGTGTTCAACACCCCGTGGACAAAGCCCGCCGCGATCCAGCGGGCCGTCAGCCGCGCCGAGGCCTCGACCACGGCGCGCAGGAAACCGGGCGTATCCCCCGGTGCGACGGACGGGTGGTAGAGCGACCGGGCGTGTTCGACCAAGGCCTCCACCATGTCGGCCCGGCCCAGATACGCCGCCCGCTGGAACGTTCCGAAGCGGATATGACTGTGCGACAGACGAACCAGCACGGCCGACCGCGTCGGCGACGGCTCGTCGCCGCGTTCCAGGTCTTCGCCGGTCTCGATCAGGGAGAAGGCCCGGCTGGTCGGCGCCGCCTGCGACTCCAGCATGGCCGCCGCCAGCACCTCGCGCACACCGCCTTTCAGCGTCAGCCGCCCGTCTCCGGCCCGCGACCATGGCGTCTGGCCCGATCCTTTTGTTCCCAGGTCGAGCAGCCTCCCACGGTCGTCCCGCAGCTGCGCCGCGAGGAAGCCGCGTCCGTCGCCGAGGTCCGGGTTGTAGGTGCGGAACTGGTGCCCGTGGTAGCGCATGGCGACCGGGCCGGGTTGCCCGGGCAGGGGCTCGAACCGGCCAAAATGGGCGATCCATTCGGCGTCGGTCAGCGTCTCCAGACCCACGCTGGAGGCCGCCCGGTCGTTGCGCACGCGCAGGATGGTTTTTGGAAACTCCGCCGCGCCGACGGCGTCGCCATAGTCCTCCCCCAGATTGAAGAACCGCGGATCGGGGGCATAGGTGGACGAGACGGGCATCCGGCGCAGATGCGGCTTCCGGCCTTCGGACGCAACCGCCCGGTTTCGGTTGAACCGCCCGCCCCCTCGCGTATTGTGATCGGCAGAGATCAGGCCGGGCTAACCGGTCAGGCTGGCGCGCCCGCGGATGCGGCGTGAACCCGGTCCGGCGTTCGTCGATAACCTGACGCCACGACAGTCCCTTCCAGAATTCCGGAGGCCGCCGTGGCGCGCAAGATTACCCTCGACTTCCTCAAGACCGAGGCCGCCTCGGGCCTTGTCCTCGGCCTGGCCGCCCTGATCGCCCTGATCGTGGCCAACTCCCCATGGGCGGGGGCCTATTTCGCCTGGTTGAAGAGCGAACACGTGCTTCAGGTCGGGCCGCTGATGCTGGAGCTGACGATCACCGACTGGATCAAGGAAGGCCTGATGGCCGTCTTCTTCCTGGTGGTCGGCCTCGAGATCAAATTCGAGATCCTGCGAGGCGAACTGCGCAATCCGAAGAAGCTGGCCACGCCGGTGCTGGCCGCCCTTGGCGGCATGGTCGGGCCGGCCGTGGTCTATCTGGCGATCGCAGCCTGGACCGGCGGACCGGTCGGAGGATGGCCCATCCCCCTGGCCACCGACATCGCCTTCGCGCTCGGCATCTTCGCCCTTGTGGCGCGGGGCCTCCCGGCGTCGCTGCGAATCTTCCTCCTCACCCTGGCCATCGTCGACGACCTCGGCGCCATCGCCCTGATCGCGGTCCTGTTCTCCGCCGGCGTCGACTGGATTCCGATGCTCTGGGTGGCGGCTCTGCTGCTGGTCGGCGGTCTCTGGGCGTCCCGGCGGGGCGTGCCCGCCCCCTTCTGGGTGCTGGGCTTTGGCATGGTCTGGTATCTGACGGTGACAGCGGGCCTGTCGACGGCCCTGACTGCGGTGGCCTTCGCCGCCATCGTGCCGGTGGGCGACCGGGCGGGCGATGGTCAGAGTCCGCTCAAGGAGGCGATGCACGACCTGCACCCCTGGGTCGCCTATCTGATCCTGCCCCTGTTCGCCTTCGCCAAGGCAGGCGTGTCCTTCGCCGGCCTGTCGCTCGCGGCGTTGACCGCGCCGCTCGTGGTCGGCGTGGCCCTGGGTCTGTTCCTGGGCAAGCAACTGGGGGTCTTCGGCGCCGCCTTGCTGGCCTCAGGCCTGAAGATCGGCCGCAAGCCAACCGGGGCGACCTGGCTGGAGGTCTATGGCGTCAGCGTGCTGTGCGGCGTGGGTTTCACCATCAGCCTGTTCATCGGCGTTCTGGCCTTTCCCGGGCTGAATGACTCGCCCGAGCAGACGCAGGTCAAGCTGGGCGTGCTCGGCGGATCCTTGCTGTCGGGCCTTGCCGGATCGATCGCCCTGTCGCTGGCCAGTCGGCGGCGACGGGCCGCCGCCGGCCGGGCGGACGTCAACCCCCGCCGGGCTGAACCGTCCAGCCGAACGCCGCCAGCATGACGAAGAAGCCGGCGAGGTAGGCCACGGGGATGAACCAGGCTTCCCGGATCCACTGGATCAGCGAGCGGGCCTCGGGGAACAGGTTGGAGACCGCCACGCCGGCGGAGGACCCGAACCAGGTCATGGTCCCGCCGAAACCGACCGCGAACGCCATCAAGGCCCAGTCGTATCCGCCCTGCTGCAGGGCCAGGGCGGTCAACGGGATATTGTCGAACACGGCTGACAGAAAGCCGATGCCGAGGGTCGTCTGCCAACTGGGCGTCGGCAACGCCGCCAGCGGCATGAGCGAGGCCGTGGCGACCAGCATGACGAGGAAGAGGGCGCCCTTGGAGGCGTGGCGTGTGGCGGTCCAGTCCGGCCGGCGCCAGATCGCGGCGATCAGCAGCGCCGCCCACATCGCCAGTCCCAGAACAGGGACGACTTCCTCGATGCCGGCGAAGAAGCTGTTGGACACGACATTCGCGGTCACGAGCGTGACCAGCACGGCGACGACGATGGCCAGCCGGAGCCAGCCGATCTGCAGATTGTCCGGCGCGTGCAGGATCGGCCCGGCGACCTTCGCCTGGGCCTTGGCGCCGAAATATCCCATGATCAGGAAGGCCACGCCCGCGCCGACAAAGGCGGTAAGGACGTGCAGGGGCGAAACCCCGGCCAGCCACATCATGGTGGTGGTGGTGTCCCCGATAACCGATCCCGCGCCGCCCGCATTCGCGCAGCCGACGATGGCGGCGATATAGGCGATGCTGACCCGGCCCTGGAAGACGTGACGCGCCACGACCGATCCGATGACCGCCGCGGCGATATTGTCGATGACCGCCGAGGCCAGGAAGATGATCCCCAGCAGCACGAAGCCCGCCATCCAGTTGTCAGGCAGAATTCGCGGGGCGTAGTCGGGCAGGCCGCTCTTCTCGAAATGGCTGGCAAGGGTCTCGAACCCGGTCAGCAGAAGGAACAGATTGGCGAGGATGACCCACTCATGGGAGAAATGCCGGGTCAGGCCGGCGAGGCCCTCGCCGGCCGGGAACGCTGTGACCAGTCCCTCGTAGATCAGGGTCGCGACCAGCCCCGCCAACGCGATGGGCAGCGCCCGCCTGTGCATGAAGGCGACGCCGCCGAGGGTCAGGGCGAAAATCACGAATTCAAGGGGAAAGGGCATGGGCGTCCGGGGCGATGTGCGATTCTGCCGACCACCCTAGCCGAAACGTCCGGCTTCGCGGATTCTCGCGCCCGGAATTGTGGAGGTCGAGGCCGGCCGTTGGTTTGCCGATGACCCGGGCCGGCCTGACCCCGCGCTGCGAACCTGCGCACGAAGTTTGCGCGACGAGGTCGGATACTCACACGGACTAGGCGAATATTGACCTAGCGTCATCGATTTCTGTCGCTTTTGCGTCACAGTCAGGCTTCCGACGTGGCGGAAATGAGGCGCTTGGGCCCGCCGCTCCTTGTCGCTGAGTCCAGCTTGGACTACGCCGGAGACTGGACTTTCCGCGCTCCACAGAAGGGTGCGGTCCAGGGAATCAGGAAACGCTGAGGCCACCGTTCATCACGGGGGCCCGGCCCATGTCGGGGAGCCACCATGCGCCTTACCAACCTTCTTCGCACCACTGTGT
>JALYPS010000044.1 GCA_030856285.1 Pseudomonadota bacterium | reverse complement strand
GCGGCGTTGAACGGGGGCGGCGTGAAGGCCGGAATCTGAGGGGGAGGTCCGACTTCCTCGGCCAGAGACATCCCGCCGGGACGGCTGCCGAACGGGGCAGGGGCGACCATCGGCGCGACCACGGGCGCTTCTTCCACGCGCGGACCACGCAGGACGGCGTCGAAGATGGAGTCGGCGGTCAGGACCTCGTCGGCCGGAACCTCGGGACTGAAAGGCGCGGGCATCGGCTCGGGTGGGGCCAGATCGGCCGACCACGCCTGCTGCTCGGCATAGATCGGATCGTCAAAGACGGCGTCAGAGAACGGCGCGCCCGGGAAGGCGGCGTCCGGGAAGGCCGCGGCCCGCCAGTCGGACTCCGGGGCGGGGGCGGGCGCCGATTCGGCGCGGCGCTCGATATTGCCTCGCGCCTCGGAGATCAGGGCCGAGGTGCGCTCTTCCGACATCCGCATCCGCTCGGCCAGCTCGCCGGACGCGCGGTCATAGCCTTGCTCAATGCGGGCGGAGCTGTCGGCGAGGCGACGCCCGATGTCCTCGAGCGCCTGCTGCGAGCGCCGCTCTGACTGGGCGATGCGTTCGCTCAACCGGTCGGAAATGCGGGTGATCTCTCCGCCCAGCTTCTCCAGAGCCAGGGCGTGGCGGTCGTCCGTTGCGATCAGCCGCTGCTCGACGCCCTGGGCGAACCGGCCCATGTCGGTCTCGACCTTGCGGCTCAGCTGCTCGAACCGGGCCGGAGCGTCGCCCTCGATGGACTGGACCCGGGCGTTCAGATTCTGGGCGATGCGCAGGACCTCGCGGCCCATGGTCTCGACGGCCTTGGCGGAGCTTTCTTCGGACGTCTTGACCTGATCTCCGATGGCCAGAACGGCGCGTTCGATGCGATCCATCCGGCCTTCGGACTGGGCGGTGTCGAGCCGCCGCATCATCTCGGCGCGATTGCCTTCGACCTGACGGCTCAGCGTCTCGGCGAGTTTTTCGAAGCGGACGGCCTCGCGCGCGCCCTCGGGCTCGGCCCGGGACTCGGCGGCGCGCAAACGCTGGTCCAGGCCGGCGAACGAGGTCTGCAGATTGCGCAGGGCGTCCGCGGTGCGGCCCTGGGCGTCGTCCAGCCGCTGTCCGACCCGGGCGAGCAGGTCCGGCCCCACGCCGGGTCCGGCGACCTTTTCAACCGAATCCATTCGCTGGCGCAGCTCGTTGACGCTCGAGCGCTGCCGCTCCTCGATGTCGTAGAGGCGGCCGGCCAGCGCGCCCATGGTGGTCTCGACCTTGCCGAAGGTCTCGGCCGTCTGGGGACCGACCTCCTGCTCGAAACGGCGCAGGCGTTTGTGCCCCTCGCGCAGTTCCTCGGCGATATCGTCAATGCGACGGGCCCAGGCCTTGCCGGACTGGTCCTGCCCTTCCAGTCGACGCACCAGGCCGGAAACGGCCTGATCGACCCCCTGGATGGCGATGGTCGAGCGGCGCTCCGCGGCTTCCAGCCGGGCCGCGATGGCGTCGATCGAGGAGCCGAGACGCTGGAGCTGATCGTCGCCGCCGCCATAGGCGTCGTCCACCCGACGGCTGCGCCCGCGGCGGTCGATGCTGTCGGCGGCATGGGGGCGGCGCGACAGGGGCGTAAAGCCGCCCTCGTCGTCATCGCCGTCTTCCATGATGATGGTGTTCAGCCACTCGCCCAACGTCATGCCGGAGCGACGGGCGAGGTCCTTGGCGATCTCGCGCGCCTTGGGCTCAATGCCCTTCACGCTCCACGGCGCGGCTGCGCTCACTGATTCGCCTCCCGACCTACTTAACGAACGCTAGACGCCAAGATGATGCGTGTAAACGCGTGGTTAACCCCAAGATGTAGCGGTATCCCCATCTTCCTGTGGAAAGCGCCGTGACCCGATGAATATCTCGCGCTGACGTGGTTAACGACGAATGAAGATTAACGCTCGGGCAAGGAATTCGCCCTTGCGCCGGGCCGTTCCACGGACCACCTCGCGCGGATGAGCCTGTTCCTGACTCTCGCCCTGCTCGTCGCCGCCGTCGCGCTGGGCGTCTTCGCCGGCTGGCGCGGCTCGCGGCCATGGGACCTGACGCGGGGCGTGCGCATGATTCCCTGGCGCTTCATCATGCTGCTTTGCGGCGTCGCTATACTCATCCTGGCGATCCACCTCGGAACCTTGATGGGCGTGCCGCAGCGGCCTTACTAGGCCACGCCCCGCCGGAACCCGTCCGGCTGCCGGTCATTCCTGACCCACCCCACGATCAGGAGATGCACCCATGGCCGACAAGACGCTCACCGCCGCCGAGGCCGAAAAAGAGTTCTGGGACCACCTCAAGACGTCCAACACCGGCATGCTGGGTCTGGACCAGCCCGGCTATCACAGCCAGCCCATGACCGCCTTCCGCGAGGAAGAGACCGGGACCATCTGGTTCTTCACGCGCGACGACACCGACCTGGCGAAGGACGCGGCCATCCCCGACCAGTCTGCGATGTTCACCTACGGGTCCAAGGACCAGGAAGTCTGGGCCTGCATCCATGGCACGCTGTCGGTGGCGCCTCGTAATCCGGAACTGATCGACAAGCACTGGAACCCGATCCTCGCGGCCTGGTACCCCGAAGGCAAGGACGACCCGCACCTGACACTGCTGCGCTTCGACGCCGACGACGGCCGGATCTGGGTGTCGAAGAAGGGCCCGGTGCGGTTCTTGTTCGAGATCGCCAAGGCCAATCTGACCAAGACGCTTCCGGATGCGGGCGGCGTGGTGGACGTAAACCTGAACTAGCCCGCGAAGCACCAGGCCAGGATTGCCTTCTGGGCGTGGATGCGGTTCTCGGCCTCGTCCCAGACCAGCGACTTCGGACCGTCGATCACGGCGTCGGTGACCTCCTCGCCGCGGTGGGCGGGCAGGCAGTGCAGGAAGACGGCGTCGTTGGCGGCGGCGTCCATCAGGACGTCGTCCACGCCATAGCCCTCGAAGGCTTCCAGCCGCGCCTCATAGTCGCCGTCGCCCATTGACACCCAGGTGTCGGTGACGACCACGTCGACGCCGGCCACCGCTTCGCGCGGGTCCGCCGTCAGGGTGACGTGATTGCCGCCCTTGGCGAGGTCATGCAGGTCCGGATGATAGTCGGCCGGGCAGGCGACATTCAGGTGGAAGCCCAGCTTCGGCGCGGCGTGCACGAAGCTGTGGCAGACGTTGTTGCCGTCCCCGACCCAGGCGATCGTCTTGCCCGCGATCGGTCCGCGATGCTCCTCGATGGTAATGATGTCCGCGAGGATCTGGCACGGGTGCGAGCGGTCGGTCAGGCCGTTGATCACCGGCACGGTGGCGACCCGGGCGAAGCGTTCGACGTCCTCATGGCTGTTGGCGCGGATCATGACGGCATCGACCATGCGCGACAGGACGCGGGCCGTGTCCTCGACCGGCTCGCCGCGACCGAGCTGCATGTCGCCGGCGTTGGCGATGATCGAGGCGCCGCCCAGCTGGCGGATGGCGGCGTCGAAGCTGAAACGGGTGCGGGTCGAGTTCTTCTCGAAGATCATCGCCAGAACGCGATCCTTCGCCGGCGCATCAGCGTCGATCTTGCCCTTGGGCCAATCCTTGCGGGCGGCCTTGCGGGCATGAGCGTCATCGAGGATGGCGCGCAGCTCCTCGGCCTCGAGCCGGTGGATGTCGAGGAAATGGCGGACCATCAGGCCGCCGCCAGCTTTGCCCGTGCGCCCTCGCAGGTGCGTTCGAAGCGGGCGACGGCCTCGCGGGCCTCTTCCAGGGTCAGGTTCAGCGGCGGCAGGATGCGCACGCAGTTGTCGCCGCCGCCGGCGACCAGAAGCTGCTGTTCGTCACGGGCCCAGCCCATGAATTCGCGGTTGTTGGGGACCAGTTTGACGCCCAGCAGCAGGCCCTTGCCGCGCACGTCCACGATCACATCGGGGAAGCGCTGGGCCAGACCGTGCAGCTGCTGCTTCAGATAGCCGGCGATCTCGTTGACGTGGGCCAGGGTCTCCGGCTTCGAGATCTCGCCGAAGGCCGCGCCGCCGACGGCCATGGCCAGCGGATTGCCGCCAAAGGTCGAGCCGTGCACGCCGACCGTCATCCCCGTCGCGGCCCGCGCCGTGGCCAGACAGGCGCCGATGGGGAAGCCGCCGCCCAGCGCCTTGGCGATGGCCATGATGTCGGGGGTCATGCCGGCCCATTCATGGGCCCACAGCTTGCCGGTCCGGCCCATGCCGCACTGGACCTCGTCGAAGATGATCAGGACGCCGTTCTCGTCGGCCATCTGGCGCATCCAGCGCAATTCTTCGTCGGGCGTGGCGCGGCAACCGCCCTCGCCCTGCACCGGCTCGAGGATGACGGCGGCCGTGGTCGGGTTGCGGAACGCGGCCTCAAGCGCCTCCCTGTCGCCCCAGACCAGCTGGTGGAAGCCCTCCATCGGCGGGCCGAAGCCGTTGGTGTAGCTGGGGTTGGCTGCGGCGTTGATGGCGCCGTAGGTCCGGCCGTGGAACGAGCCGTCGAAGCCGT